>DXJA01000361.1 GCA_019056875.1 Candidatus Jordarchaeum madagascarense | reverse complement strand
ATCCGGTTGGAAGTACACCGGCTGTGGACCGGTGTAAGCTGGTACAAGGCTAAGGCAAGCGTCATTCAAGAGGCAATCCGGACTTATCTGGCTCACCCCACATACGTTATATAGCCCAACTGCGTAAGTCCTAACTAATTAAGAATTATTTTCAGCATAGCCAGTTTAAATTATAATTGATCAAAATTGTATAACTAAAAAAGATGCTGGATAGTTAATAACCAAGTAGATAGTGTTGAAATTTTACTATAAATTTGGTATTTTTTCTATTCACTCAGTTTCTGTAGTCTAGGCGGCTTCATTGCTATCCCCATTCGTTTTCCCATCCTCTCACTACCAAAAAGTTCCTGACAGGCCTAAACCATAAGGTTAATAATGTTGAAACTACTAATATTGAAAAAAACATTATTAAAAAAATTTTGTGGAGATTGGATGATTTGCCTAGAGGAGCATTGTTAACTGGTGCAGCTGGAGGAATATTGGGATCCATAACGGGAATTACTGGGGTACTATGGATCATAGTAAATATCAATTTTGCAGTGGACATTTATAACTACTCAGAAATGTTGGGCCTATTTAGCCAGCTTTATGGCCTTTGGGCATTGGCCATGATACCTTATCCGAGTAGTGGCTTTCTGTTCTCAACTCTCACACTGCTTCTTGCTATATTTATTATAGTAAGCTGTATTCTGCTCGGTGCTGGGTTCTACGGTACATACCAAGCAGGCGGAGGAGTCATGGGTGTAGTGGGACTTATTTTCGGCATAATAGGTGGAAGTGCTGGGGGTTTATTTATCCTTCTTGGGAATTTTATTACAAGTGCGAAGCTAGTACCCCTCTTCGTAGTTCCGATTTTTGAAGGATTTGAGGGCATCATCCCCTATCCAGTATTTACGCCTAATACTCCTATCATATGGCTTGGATTGATGGTACTAACCGTTAGCTTTATTCTGCTTGGTGTATCGAGCATAGTGGTGCGAGAAATTACAGCTAATTCTTCGGCTTCTATGGCTGCGGGAATCTTGAGCATTATAGGTGCCTGCTTTTTAGTCCTTTACGTACTTATGCAATTTGAATTCCCACCTTTAGCTATTCTCGCGGGCATACTGACACTTGTTGGCTTCATACTGATATTCGTGGCCTTCGTAATTTGGGCAGTGGTTTTCGCTACCTCCAGAGACATATAATCTGAAAAATAATCAAATCAACCACCTTTTTTATTTTTTTTAAAGTCTTCCCCTTGACCATCCTGAAGTACCCGCTTGGACTATTTGAAAGCTGTAATTTGTGTGAAAGTATCAATAAACCAGTAAAATTACTGAGACATTTTAAGTAGATACGATACTTTGCAAAATATTTTTTACTCTTTACCAATTTCTCCTTTTTCAAAATCTAGGGTTTTTATTGAGCCATATTAAGGATTAAACGTCCTGCTCCAAATTCTTTGCATCACTTTCAGACAAATAAAAAAAGTTTTTCAATGAGTGTCCAATTAACTGGACTTCCCCGGAATTTATCAGTCAACAGCCACCACCTGACCCTGTAAAATTGCATCTTCCATAAACCTAATATAAATAAAAACACAAAGATTTAAAAAAGTTGAAATAAAGAAAAATTCCAAAAAAATGGAGGTTGGAAAATGTCTAGAGGGGCATTGTTAACTGGTATAGCTGGAGGGATAGTAGGATCCATAACGGGAATTATTGGGATAATATGGATTATGGTAAGCACTAAATTAGCAATAGATATTTACAATTACATACAATTAGTGATGGGCTTAAGCGCGTTTTATGGCATTCACATTTTTGCCCTTACCCCCCTTCCTAATAGCATCTTTCAGTTCATAACATTATCAATCGTGTTTGCTGGTTTTCTCATTATGAGCGGTATTCTCATTGGTGTAGGATTCCACGGGTTATACAAAGCTGGCGGAGGAACCATGGGCCGGGTGGGCTTTGTCTCCGGCATAATGGGAACAGCCACTGGGAGTTTATTCATCCTTCTAGGAAACGTAATAACAAGTACAAAGGTTATGTATCTCTTCTTGGTTTCGATTTTTATAGGTTTTACAGGCATCTTACCAGTTCCGCTGTCCACACCCAATCTTTTCGTCGTAGGGATTGGAATGATTGCACTGGCAGTTACCTTTTTTACGCTTGGTGTATCGAGCATAGTGGTGCGAGAAACGACCATTAACTCGGCGGCTTCCGCAGCTGCCGGTGTCTTGAGCATTGTAGGTGCTTGCCTTTTAATCCTTTATACTCTAGTGCAATACGAAGCGTCGTCTTTAGCACTCCTCGGAGGCATAATGTCATTTATTGGCTTCGCACTGATATTCGTAGCTTTCATACTTTGGACAGTGGTTTTCACTTCCTCCAGAGACATACTTCCCATTAAGAGGATATAATCAAACCATCCCCATTCTTTTTTTTGGATTTATTGTTAACTTAACCCGTTGGGAGTCTTAAAGGCACTACTTTGGATAATTTGAATATTGTGATCTGTGTGAGAATGTTAATAAATCCTGAAAAATTATAGAATATGAGGAGTGAAAATGATACTTGGCGTTTGTGGAAGTCCGAGGAAAAAGGCAACAGAATATGTTTTAAGAGAAGCTTTGAGAATGCTGGAAGAGAAGGGTTTTGAAACACAGTTTTTCGGCGTGAGAGGCAAAAACATTGGTCCCTGTCAGCACTGCGATTACTGTTTAAAAAACAGGGAGTGCAGATTTAGGGACGATATGTATGAGGTTTATCCTCTGCTTAAGGATGCTCAGGGAATAATTATTGCGACACCGGTCTATAATGGGGCAATCAGTGCACAAACAAAAGCTATTATGGATAGGTGCCGGGCTTTGTTCGCGGCAAACATCAAAGTCTTACAATACAAAGCGGGTATGGCTATTGCAGTCGGGGGAGACCGAATGGGCGGACAGGAACTGGCAATACAGCAAATCATAACTTTTTACGTACTTAATGGAGTTATACCGATTAGTGGAGGCCCCTTCGGGGCAAACCTAGGGGCAACATTTTGGTCCAAGGACACTCTGGAAGGCGTAAAAGAAGATGAAGAAGGATTCCGAAGTTTGAAGAAAACAGTAAAAAAGTTTGCCAAGTTTTTAGAGAAAAACGAAGTTAATAAATAAAGTAAAAAAGGTTAACGCACACTATAGAGGAGAAATTATGGCAGAGAAAAAACCAGAAAAAAAGAAGTTACCCAAGGTTGCTTGGGGCATTACGGGAAGTGGCGACAGGTTACATGAAACCTTCGAAGTTATGAAGAATATAAAAGATGAGTTTGAAGACGTGGTGGACATTAGGGTTTACGTCTCTAAGGCTGGAGATCAAGTCTTGAAATGGTACAAGTTGAGTAAAGATATAGTGGAGATTTTTGATAAGGTTTGGATTGAGACAAATTCGAATTCGCCTTTTCTGGCTGGTATGTTGCAGATGGGAAAGTTCGAGTTTTTGTTGATTGCTCCGGCTACATCAAATACAGTGGCTAAGATTGCCATGGGATTAGCAGATAGCCTGCTATCTAACGCAGCAGTTATGGGTTTGAAATCCTATGTTCCTGTATACATAATGCCTTCTGATTATGAAGTGGGCACTGTGGTTACAAAGCTTCCTGATGGACGGGACTTACGATTGAGAATAAGAGAAGAAGACGTGGAGCATGTGAGAAAGCTGCATAAAATGGAAGATGTGCATGTGCTGGAGAAACCCGAGGACATTTATGAGGTTTTCAAAAAGAATTTCGGCAGCAAACAGACTTGAGAATCTTCACACTTAATTTTTTATTAATCCACTATTTTCTGGTTAGCTACAATGTTGGAAGATGTAGTTGAAAATTTGTCTAATGGTATGGTAATTAACGGTTTAATTGTTTACGCTAAAAAAATTTCAAGAGGTAGATTTCGGGAAGAAGTAAATTTAGATCTGCATTTAAAAAAAGAAAAGTATGAAGATCGCATCTTAGATATCAAGGTTTTTTATGGTAGACCACCCTACCATACACCCTGGGTAGAATTCTACGATATTAAAAAAACCATAAGTTTGGGAGGAGAAATAATAGAGTATTTTGATTCTATCCTCGAGGATAAATTATTGTCACTTTTTTCCAAGGCACTTAAGGAGGGGGAAAGCATCTTCGTTGAATATTATGATGATGAAGAGACCAGAAGACAGCTCGGAACTGGATTACCACCACCAGTAAGTCGTCTCGGCTACAAGCTATTTGAGTTGGGATTTACATGGTTTAAAGACTGGTATTTTGCTGAAGGTTTTTGGGAGGGAGGAATAAAGCTTCAGGGTGAGAAACCAAATGAGGAGTCAATAGCCCGCCAATTAAAAGCAACATATGAAAATATTAAAACATTTCTCAAAAAAGAACAAAGTGCAGAAGAACATGAATGGTATGTAATAAGAGCAATTGTTAGAGCTAAAAATATCCTAAGCAAGTTAAACGAAATCTTCAAACAATAATTTTGCAATATTTTTATAACTGTTGTCCTTACTCCACTAAACCCTTAGTCAACCATTAAAAAAGTGACGAACACCCCCTCTTCTGTTTCTTCTATCTCGTCCACACTACTTTTAATTCCCAAATCTTTAAGGGTGTATCTGAAATCATCAAAGTAATCATAAAAACCACAAGAGCGACAATACGGGCCGCTAAATTCAATTTTGATAGACTTTCCACTCATTGAAACTATTTTGGCAGTCACCTCCGATGACCGATATTTATTATATTCATTAACAGCCTTTTCTAATTTCTTCCCCAAGGATTCTTTATTCATATGAGATATCCCCCACAAAGAGTTTTTAAAAAATTTAAAACAAGAATAAAATAAGAATGGGAATAAGGTATCTAAAACTCTGCTAGATGCCCATTGACTGTCTAACGAGTTGTATTACGTCGTACATTTTAAGTTTTGAGTTATTTTGTTTTATTGCGTCATCCAGATTTCGCCAACAGAAAGGACAGGCCGATACTAGGGCGTCTACCTCCAGTTTCTCTGCTTCCCTCACTCTATCATAAGCTAATTCCACAGCCCAATCAGAGAAGCCAGCCTTGACTCCTCCTCCCGATCCGCAACACCAAGAATTTTCTCTTGTTCGGCGCATCTCAACCAATTCTATTCCCGGTATCTCTCTTATCACATTTCTCGGCGAGTCATAGAGTCCAACATGGCGACCCAGATGGCAGGGGTCGTGATAAGTCACCCTCATGTTGATCTCGTTTGGAAGTTCTATTTCCCCGTTTTTTATCATGGTTTCCAAAAGCTCGGTTGTATGTAGAACTTCGAATTCATGTTTGGAGTTTAGAAGCCATCCATAAGATTCCAAATAGTCCTTTTTCCAAGTTCTATAGCATCCAGCACAAGTTGTCACTATTTTATTTGCACCTATTTTTTTGGCTTCTTCGATGTTGTGTTGAGCTATCTGGGGGGCTGAAACGTAGTCCGTTTCCCACTGCCCGGTTCTCAGCAAGGGTGAGCTGCAGCACCATTCATCCTTCATGATAGTAAAATCCACCCCCGCTTTATTGAAAACTTTTACAGTGTCTTGTGCCAGCATCTTCTGCCTGTAGGCTGATGTACAACCCACGAAATAAACTGTTTCTGACTCGTTCGGAAGATTGATGTCCTTGGGCAACCAATCCAGTCTCTTACTATGCGGTTCAATGTAGGGGTTGTGCTCCTTTCCCAAGTGTTCACCGAAAGTCCTCTGATTACCGGGTAAGGTAACCCCTGCATCAACGGCTTCAGCTCTCGCCGCTTCTATTATCCCTAAGACATTTTCGTGTAAGGGGTATACACAGTTGGTTTCACAGTTTCCGCAGGTTGGGCAGGCAAAAAGTATGTCTATCATTCGGTCACTCCAATCTAATTTCTTGTCAAAAACTGCTTTTGCTAGGTTAATTTTTCCACCGGCGGTATATGTTTCGAATTTGAACTTGTCATATGAAGGGCAATTAGTATAAAACATTGCAGGACCGGTTGTTCTGCAGTGGCCACACTTATAGCACCTGTGCAAGACATCCTTGAATCTCTCTAAAACCATACTCATCATCTCCTAGGCTACCCATTTTCCCGGAGCCATTATTCCATTCGGGTCCAAGAGCTTCTTGATCTTTCTAATAAGATTAACAAACTCCGGGTCCGCATGCCCTAAAACCTGTTTGTGTAACGAGGGGGCTGGTTTCCAGAGGACTCCTCCCAGTTCTATTGCCATATCAGTTATTTCCTCCAAGGCTTTGTGTAGTCTCTGGATTTCTTCTGGCGACTCTTTGACGAAGGGGAAGGTGTACATTATACCGGTTGCATGCCCGGTTCTAAAGGGTCTGATGAGGTGAAGATACTGGAAACCATGTTTTTTAGCTATATCGATTCCCTCCTTGTATGCTTCTCCCACCACTTCGGTTGGCATGTAGACTCCTAGGTATTCTGCCCCTCCGCCAATCCTCAGATCCATGAATGGCAGGGGTTGAGGCACCATCAGCATGGTACTCTTCACCGCTTCTGGAGGAGTAAATTCCTCTATCTTTACACCTCTTTGTTGCGCTTCGTCGATAATCCCTAACATGATTTGCTTCTTGACTTCGAATTCTTCCTGCTTTTGTCCACTGACGAATATGTCCAAAACGATTTCTGGCATATCTGGCGGTTTTTCAGGCGTATAATAGCGCCTGATACTTGAACCTGTCCAGCTGTTTACATATATGTCATCACAAACCTCGCTCTTAATCAGCTCCATAAGCAGGTCAACGCTATCGTCTACATCGTCTACTTTGTAGAAGAACATATCCCTCACCTTGGGTCTCGGCCAGAGTTGAATGGAAGCCTTGGTTATGATTCCCGTAGCTCCGAACCAGCCCAGAAAGAGACCAATAAAGTCTGGGAGACAGTACTTTGAAAACCAAGACTTTCCTAAGGTACAAGAACCTGTTCTCATAAGTTCGCCTGTGGGTAAGACCACTTCCAATCCGCTAATCATGTCTGAACTAATACCATACTTCAGTGAGATTTGTCCCGCTCCATGTATTATCGCATTTGAAACTACACCTACCGATGGCGGAGCATGAGGAAGTGTGAACCAGAGATCAGGATAATTATCGTCCAAATAGGTCTTTAATTGTCCCGTGGTCACCCCACACTCAACCACCGCATACATTGAATGCTGGTTTACTTCTAGTATTTTATTCATTCGCTTAAGATCTACTAGGATGCCCCCACTATGGGGTAACGATAAACCGGAAAGAGTAAGACCCGCTACTCTTGGAGTAATGGGAATTTTTTCTTTGTTAGCCAACCTTACTATTTCCTGTATTTCTTCAACGGTTCCAGGCATCACCACGAACTCAGGCATAACCGGCTCTTCTGCACTGGGATCACTTGAGTAGTAGTAAAGCTCTTCAATATTATCAGAGACAAAACTTTTTCCCACAATTTTCTCCAAGGATTCGAAAACCCTTGAATGTTGTGGCTCTAAAAAATTTTTTTCCAACAAAATGTCCTTTCCTCCAAATTAATAACTTTTAGGAAAAAATATTTTATCGCGACAATATTCACCTTTAAGATAATTGCCCAACATAAACTTTGAATCATATATAAAACTAATGTAAAAAAGTGAAAATTATAATTCTCAATTAAAACTATTTTTAGAAATTCCGATTCGGAACATGTTTTCCATGCCCATAAATATTTTATACAATCCTTTAGAAAAATGATTAAGAGATTAAGAAATAGAGAAAAATGTAGAAAATATTCTTAATCGTTGAATTTAGAACCCTAAATCCTCTCCAATGAATATCACGAATATGCGGTCTGGTATGTGGGGTTGATCTATTATGGTTGTCATGCCGCAGGCTCTATTTTTGTGTCCGCAGTTTCTTAGTTCTTTGGGCTCGCCTCCGCATCTTCCGAGACGCGAGCAGGGGGGATACCATGCTTCTTCCTCTTTGCTTTTGGGTTCGCCTCCCATCATTCTCACCAGCTGAGGAGCAACCACATTCCTTACTCGAACGAATGCTTCTTCAAGGTCTCTAACTATCTTATTACATCCAGTAACTACATAGACTTTCTTTGGACCGAAGGTCATCGCAGCTATTCTGTTGCCGTATCCATCACTGTTAACCAGTGTTCCCTTTAGGGTGATGGCGTTGGTGCTGGTTAGGTAGAGATTAGCTTGTAAGCCTTCACGCCAGTTTTTGATTGATTTATCAAGCGCACCCTCTGTTAGCATCCAATGCCTGGCTACATGAATTTCATTGGGGGTGATGATATCTTTAAACGGGTTTATGCATTTCCATTTTTTCGCTTTCTGCAAATCGAAGAGAATACCCAAATTAATCAGAGTGACTGATCCTCCCCATGAGATGACTCCTCCTTCAGGAACCTCTTTCTCAATCATCTCAAATATTTTTTTCCTAGCCTCTCTAGCAGTGGGAATGTACATGCCGTCCATATTGTTTTTTTTCAAGTTACCAATAACGGTACCAGCTAGTTTCTCGTAGTACCAGGGCCTAATATCAATCCACTTAGTTAATTCTGGTTCCGGTTTAGTCACGAAAATCACCTATTTTTAGGAACTAATGAAACCTATTTTAACTTTTTCAAATCAAATTGAACATCGAGAATTGAACTCTAAAACATGATGTGCAGAAGGAGAAGAAAATGAATGAGGACAGAGTAACTCTGGAAAGCAAATAAGAAGGCTTTTTCCAAAATGCGACTGGTTCTTTTTGGGCATGAATTCTAGAATGAAGAGTGGTTATCTCACTATAGCCAAAGTATTTTAGGGTTTTTAATCAACTTGTAATCAAGTCAATTCATAGGATTTGAAACCCCCTTTAAAGTGCTGATATTTTTAAAAGTAATTATAACCTATTTATCGTAAACAACATTTGAAATACTCCGTAGAATTTTTACGACGCGCTTAGATTGTAAGTAAAATCTTTTGGAATTGATGCGATTAATAACAATAAAAGGAGCAACAAAAATGCAATTTCGAAAGTTTGGAAAACTTGACTGGAAGGTTTCAGCCTTAGGTTTCGGTTGCATGCGTTTGCCGACGAATGAGGGGGGAAACAGTGGTGGAAACGTAAACGAAAAAGAAGCCATAGCAATGATTCGCTATGCGATTGACCAAGGGGTTAATTACATTGATACAGCGTACCCGTATCACGACGGGAAGGGGGAGATTATTGTAGGAAAAGCGTTGAAAGACGGATACAGGGAGAAGGTAAAACTAGCGACAAAGTCTCCCGTGTTTTTTATACAAAAAGCGGAAGATTTTGATACCTTTCTAAACGAACAATTAAAAAAGTTGCAAACAGATCACATTGATTTTTATCTCCTTCACGGTTTGAGCAGACAAAGATGGCAGACTGTTCTCGACCTCAACATATTACAAATGGCGGAATCCGCCATTGATGACGGTAGAATCGGAAAATTAGGATTCTCGTTTCATGATAGATATGATTGTTTCAAAGAAATAATTGATGGTTATAAAGGATGGACTCTTTGCCAAATACAGTATAACTATATGGATGCAAAGAATCAAGCCGGAACAAAGGGGTTAAAATATGCAGCGTCAAAAGGATTAGCCGTTGTTATAATGGAACCTATAAGAGGCGGACTGTTAGCGAATCCGCCAAAGACTATTCAAGAAATATTTGATAGTAACAGAAATAAACGCTCTCCTGCCGATTGGGCTCTACAATGGGTGTGGAATCAACCAGAAGTATCCGTTGTGCTGAGCGGAATGAGCACCATGAAACAAGTCGAAGAAAACATCCATTCAGCAAGCACATCACGTGTCCATTCCCTCGGAAGAAAAGAATTACAACTTATTAAACGTGTCCAGAAAGAATACGAAAAAAGAACCGCAATCCCCTGCACGAAATGCGGTTACTGTATGCCCTGCCCGAATGGAGTGAATATACGAAGAAACTTCGAATTATACAATGACTGCTTTATATTCGATGACCCGAAACCTGCTCGCAGGTGGTATACACTACTTTTTAATGAGAAAGAACGCGCAAATATGTGCATTCAGTGCAAAACATGCGAGGAGAAATGCCCACAGAAAATATTAATAAGCGAATGGATGCCCAAAGTACACGCACTATTAGGAGGAGACAATCCTATTGAAAAATTGGACACGGTCGGTGCCAGAAAGTCCTAACCTCCTCCCAGAATAGTTCCTCCCAACAATATGGATATTACCGCTAAGACTTGTTTCAGAACCGAAAAAAATTCAACCTTCTTTAATTTAAATAGATTATTATAAAAAATTTATTAAGGAGTTACTTAAAATATTAAATAATAAGTATTGGAGGATGATAAATGAAATCAGGAAAGAAGAAAGCTAAGGAGTCTTCTAAAAAGTCGACTGGAAAACCAGTAATCGATAAGGTTAATATAAAGGGAAAAAATTCGCGTCCCAAAAATATAGAGTTAGAGGACATGACAATAAAAAATTTAGACCAAGAGTTGAGGTTTAACGATTGGTATTTCCCGGTGCATTTTACACATAAAGGAAAAGAGTGTCTGGCAAAATTCTCTATTTCTGAGGGGACGCTCTTGGGTCAAGGAGCTTCGTTTAACTACGCCACCGGTCCCCTATCTCTTAAAAAGCAGAAGGGTGTACAGGTTTTAGAAAAACCCAGTAATTTTATAGATATAAGGAAGCAGCCCTCATCGAAAGAGTCTTTCAAGTACAGTGAAGAGGATGAGGGAATAGTGGTGGAAATGGAGGATTTAACCGCCGTCTGTAATCCAGATGAACAGAAAGTGATTTCAAAGGATGAAAAGTTTGGCTGCGACTTAACCTTTAAACCTCGGGGACCCCCGCTTTTTTGGGGTGGTGCGAGAAACAAATCAAGCCAAATAACTGAGGGAACCTTAGTCGAGGGACTTGAAGCGTTAAGTGATGCTCGAGGAAAGATCATTATTGACGGAGAGGAAATTGAAGTCGAGGGTATGGGTCTGTTCGAACATGTGTGGTTTAACAAATTGAACTTCTTTGAACTTAGGCAGGTGGATTGGGTTTATGCGAATTTTGATCAGATGTACACTTTCTTCTGTTCTGTGGAGTCCGCTTTGAGTGATGGGCGTCCTAAGCACCACGTAACTGGAACGATTTACATGATGTCGGAGGATGATTATCTCGGTGTTAAGGAGATCGAGGTTGTTCCCGAGAATTGGGTGTTTGTAGAAGAATGCTATCGGTTTATACCAACGCAGTACAAGTTTAAGGTGGAAACCGACAAAGGAGTATTAAACGTGAATGCGGCTGTTGCAATATATCCACAGTTCGCCCAGATTGTGAGACTCGAAAACCTGCGCCTACACGGCATTTACGCTTGGAATATAAACTTTTACGATGCACCTATCACACTCCATGGAGAATTCGCATATAACGATGGAAAAACCGTGAAATTGACAACTGGACGAGGAATGAATGAAACAATCAGAGTGGTCCCACTCTAAATAGTAACCATGGCAACGAGACCACAAAAATAATCGATCACCACTGACATTTTATAGAATCTGCAAACCCGTTTGAAACAGTGGAACGCAGAACTTCATCATCCTGTTGACAATGAGGTTTCCAAATTAATCAGAATAATCTATTCCTGCCTTAAGAGGCGCGGATTTACATCTGAGAATTGATGATTAAACAGTTAATAAAAAAGGAAAATTTTAGAGTGCGTGTTTAAATTTTAAATATTCTTTCTCTACATCTGGATTATCGAATTCGTCTATTTAATCCAAGCTTTTTTATGATAAGTTCTGCAACAGCAGTACCAGCTATCAGAATAATACGTTCCATAATACCGACTCTACACGTTACTTCTTCCTTAAAAAGAGCTTTTCAGCCAAGCCCAAAAAGAAGGAAGTGGAGTGAGAGGTGTTATTCTTTTCTTATTATTGCTTCCCTAAAAAATTTCTTCTTACTGGATGTTGCAACTATAACAAGTTTCAGAATTGAAAGATTGTTTTACTTATTTAATCTAAAGGAATTATT
>DXJA01000360.1 GCA_019056875.1 Candidatus Jordarchaeum madagascarense | reverse complement strand
TACCAGGCCTACTATGAGAGAACCAGCGGCATCCTGATAAAAGCAAAAGCAGACTTGGAAATGAGAATAGGCGGGGACGGTGAGGTTATACCTTTTGGTTATCACAAGACCTGGACCTTGGCCAACTCGACGAGTACGTTGCCACCGCCGAGCATCAAAGCGCTTCCTGAGCCTGAGGAGATGAGTAGCTACATGAACTTGTACGGCTTGGATTTTGTCGGGAATTCTCTGGAAACCCTTGACCCCTCCCGGTTTAATGGGGGCAGTGTAACTGTGAATGCCAGTGCTGAAGTATATATCCTAATGGCGACGACGACCCAGATTGCCGGCAACAGCAGCATCGATGGCAAACCCATCGTGAAGTTCATGTACGTGCAACCCGTCGACCCCGCGACGTATGACACCGCGATAGTGAACTTCTACTACACTCCATCTGAGCTCCAAGCAAAGGGCGCAAAGGAGTCCGGGTTCACGGTGTATGCCTGGAACGGTACCGCGTGGGAACCCTTGAACACCACGTTGGACGCTGAGGGGCGTGTGGTATCCGCGGATGCCGAGCACTTCAGCTTGTTCGCTCTGGTGGCTTCAGAGTTGACCCTATTTGATATTCTGGGTCCTGGTGGTACGTTGCTTCTTTTGAGCTCTCTGGGGCAGGCGGCTAACCCCATGGGTGGCCTGATGCTTCCACTGGCCGGGCTGGGCATAGGACTATTGGTAATCGCAATAATCGCAGCATTCATCCTCAGAAAACCAAAATAAACAAAAAAAATCAAATCCCCCCTTTTTTTATTTTTTTTGGACTGTTTTTGCTGTTTGTTTATCTATATTTTTCGGGATGCGGTTTTGTGGTGGGATTTTGCGTTTTTTACTCTGGTTTCAGATCTCTATTTAATAAGTATGATGGTTTACTAGTTCTTTGGGCAGAAAAAATTTTGGGAGATTTAGTTAAAAATGTCAGGCGTTGAGTGTTTCAGTTGAAAAGGGTTGTGCATAATAAGAGGAGTTGAAATTTTCTTGGCTAGTAATGTATTTGTGTTCTATTTGGAGGGTTATTCTTATAGTTATGCGGTTGTATTATGAGGGTTGAACTGAAATGAAGAGAATGATTTATGATGGGGATCCCGGTATTGATGACGCGTTGGCTATTATTCTGGCAATCAAATCCGGGGAATTTGATTTGGAAGCGGTGACCACGGTGGCTGGTAACGTTTCTCTGGAAAAGGCGACAAAGAACGCGTTAAGGATACTGCGACTGACTGGTAGACTGAATATACCGGTTGCGGCTGGTATTCCCTCTCCTTTTGGGAGGGGATTAGAGAGGGCGGAATATGTGCATGGGGATAATGGTCTGGGTGGAACCAGTCTTCCCCTGCCCGGCGTAGAGGACAAGTGCATCGGGGCCCTAGACCTAATAATAGCGAAGATAATGAAGAAACCCGGTGAAATCACTCTGGTTGCCTGCGGGCCGCTAACAAATCTGGCAGAAATCTACATGAAGGAGCCCAGAATCGGAGAAAATGTGAGGGAGCTAATAATAATGGGGGGAGCAGTTCAAGTTCCGGGTAACGTGACACCGCACGCCGAGTTCAACATTTACACTGATCCCGAATCCGCCCAGATTATACTCCGATCCGATTTACCCCTAACAATTGTTCCTTTAGATGTAACTATGAAAACTATTTTCACAGTATATGATCTTGAACAAATTTACGAAGTGAGAACACCTGTGGCAGAGTTTGCCTATAACGCACTGAGATATTACCAAAATATTCCCAAGCATAAAAAACTGGGCGGTTGCCCTCTACACGATCCCCTGGCAGTAGGTGTGGCCATTGATGAAAGCTTTGTGAAAACGAAAGAACTCTATGTAAACGTGGTCACTGATAATATTATAACTCTTGGAAAAACCTTGGTTGGCGAAAAGAACACGGGGGAATTAGAGGTTTGTGCTTCCAAGCACAAGGTATGCTTGGAGGTTGATGCCCGAAGATTCATACGTTTTTTTATTGATACTATAACTGCGGATTAAATCAAAAGGCTCTGCCTTTTTTGCTATAACAAACTTATTATTTGGAAGAAGCATACAAAAAGCTTAATTTACTAAAATTTATAATTTTACTCAAGCCGGGGACAGCGGTATGATTGGAAACAGGCTCACAATTGATCTGGTTCTTGAAAAAATTGAAACAAATCTGGGTAAATGGAAAGCCCAAGGAATAGCCATACTAGATGTTAACTTTAGGGTCTGGGGGATTAAGGGCGAGGTTCCCGAAGCTCTTTTCAGCTTCTACGAGAAGTTTTCTCTCTATAACATGCACGTCGGAGACACGGTAAGCAATAGTAATACGTTCATGATAAAAGCCACTGACAAGATAGGGGTCATCGTGGTTATGAACGATACCCACTTGGCTATGCTTTCAGCAATAAACCTTAAGGGAAGGATAAACGCTCTTTCCGACCTCTATAAACTAGAGAATCATGTTGAAATAGAAGAAAAGCCTAAGGATACCGAAAAATACCTGATAAGAGCAAGTATGCTAATAGAGAAAGACGCTGAGCTGTTCCTAAAGCAAGGAGCCTATGAAACAGCTTCAGACCTAATCACTCTATCTGGTTTTCACTATCTCCTCGCCCATATGATTGATAAAGCCAAGGAGCAGGCTGAGAGAGCCCTTGAACTGTGCAAGGAAAAGGAAATAACCAACTACCACCAAACCTTCGCACTCTCGTGTAGCGAAGCATGCAACAAAAATCTAGAAAAAGCAGAAGAGTACTGGAAACAAATCCAAGACAAATACACCAAACAAGAACAAGACCTCGTAAACAAGGCTCTGAATGAAGCAAAGAGAATGAAATAATCCTAGCATCTCTAGACAAAAGAAATATCTAGAATTAATTATGCTTGGAACTTTTATTTTTAAACACACTCCCAAGGATAGGAGCCTCAACGGTTTGTAGGTTTTCGCGTATAAAATCTGGGAGTAGTTGCTGGAACCGGTTTTCGGAGTAGCGTTCATCTCCAAGAACGAATATCCCTTTGTCCTGCTTGGATCTTAAAGCTCTGCCCAGTGACTGGGAGGCTCGTCTAAGAGCCGGGACAACGTAAGCATAGTAAGTGCCCTTATTCTTTCCATAAAGGTTCTCATAGTATTTGAGATAAAGCTTGGTCTTGATGCTCATCCTATCAAAAGGTATGCCCACTAAGAATATTCCCTCAAGCTCCCGCCCCGGAAAATCCGCTCCCTCCGCGAATCTACCGGTACAGGGAGCACACAAAACACCCCACTTTTCCCCACGAGCGGCATCCTTGAAACCGTCAAGAACTTCTCGGGAGCTATCACCACTCATACCCTCAACCTCAACGAAAAAAACCCTTCCTTTACCCTCCACCATCTCCCTCATTCCCGCCGCTAGAAGATTATTCTGAATGCGATAGCTGCTTGTAAAAATAGCAATATTCGCGTCCACAGTTTCAATAAAACCTTCTATACCGTCAACATAACTTTTTGCCATCTTTTCACTGAGCTCTTCTCCCTTAGTGGTTAAACCCTTGGTAATATAAGCAGTTATTTTACTATTATCGAAGGGGGAGTGAAAACTCTCTCCCGAATATTTCCCAAGGCCAATGGTTTCCGCGAATGCTTGGACCGGATTCAATGTCCCCGAGCAGAAAACACAACCATGGAAACCCTGCCATTTATTTTTTAGAATTTCTGCGGCTCGCATGTCCCACATTTCAAGAACCAAATTTTCCCTCTCCCTGCTTGCTATGAAAGCTACACCCTTAACATCTATGTTCTCCAAGGCTGCAAGCCAAAAATTAGAAAGGTGGAAAAGCGAGGAACGGGGATTCTTACCCTCATCCAACTGGCTTCGCCTAACCCTCACACCATAGGAGTTCATCGCACCTAAAACATCCCTCAGGACCGCCATATTTGCTCCTATTTTTCGCAGTAAACCGTTAAGAAACTCTTTAGGGTTGAACTCCATATCCTCTCCTGCAACTTCCTTAATAACCCTGTAAAACTCGTCCCGGAGTCGATTAATAAAGTTCTCAACTCTTCTTGCCTCAAATGTATCAAAACTCTGGATCTCTCTCAAAGCATAGGTGAGCGTCCCCAGAGTTATCCGGTCGGAGTTCAAGTTTCCACAAGCACTCTGCAGGTTATGAGCCTCATCCACCACCAAAAAACTGGCCTCAAATGGAACAAGCCGCCTAACGCTCCAACTCATTCCCTCATGAATAATATAGTTATAGCTAAGAGATACCACATCTGCATAGGGCAAAAGCTCCCTCTGAGTAAAGTAGGGACACACACTCCTCTCCCGGCACAAGTCCAAAATCTCAGAGTATAATTTAGGATTATCAATAAAATCTTCTACATCCAGAGAGCCTAATCCGCGATAGTAATCACAACCATTTCTACGACTCTCGCACAGAAAGGATACGTCTTGATAATTCATTTCCCCTTCCAGTCTAACGTCTCTAGCTAGGAGACACATATCCTTCTTACCCCTGTAAGACAAACCAAAGAACTTCTTACCCAATTTGTCATTTATTATCTTCAATTCCTCTATCGGTCGGTCAGTTTCGTTGCCGGTACGCACCGTCCAAATAATCTTATGCTTCCTAACACGGGGAAGAAGAGCAGCAAGAATCGCCGGCGTTTTTCCAAAACCAGTAGACGCGTTAAGACATACAGCACCCTTACCAATATCCTGAGAAATTAAATCCATGAATTCCTTCTGTCCCTCTCTCGGTCTATACGGGAAAAAGTGCTTTACTCTGCCCATTTGCTCAC
Source organism: Candidatus Jordarchaeum madagascarense (assembly GCA_019056875.1). Taxonomy (GTDB): domain Archaea; phylum Asgardarchaeota; class Jordiarchaeia; order Jordiarchaeales; family Jordiarchaeaceae; genus Jordiarchaeum; species Jordiarchaeum madagascariense. The sequence goes on along the minus strand of DXJA01000360.1, from coordinate 1,507 downwards.
CCTATCAAGCTTCCTAGGTTTTCCTTATTTTTTGTTGAGGATGCGCATAATTAAACATAGCGTCTAGGATTTAATTTATGAAATGGATAACTTTTCTCAACCCATTTAAAAAAAATAATTCATATTAAAAATATACGGGGAACCTTACCTTATCCCTCTTTCTCCGATTCTATTTTGCCTTACCATTTTTTTTAATAATATTCTCTTAATTTGTTTTTATTGCGTGTTATATCCATGGATTCTCTCCCCCACTTCTCTTTTTAATCAACGCTTTAAATGGTGTTTAGCTTTTAGAAGCGTTGAATGAGTGACATATGTGCAACGTAAGACATAATGATATCCTAACCACAGTCTTATCGCTTCCTCTAAAGTTTTTGCTCTAAAGTTTGCACAAAATAATAGACCGGCAGAGTAAAAAATACAAAAAATAACCCTACAAAGTACAGAGCCCTGAAAGAGCTTGAAGGGTTTTCGCTCAGCAAAGAACCCTTAGAAGCAAAAAAATGGATACCCGGAAAAGAGCTAATGAGATTCATGCCACAAAATTTCCAAGTCTCTGAAATACCAGAATTGGTAATGAACATAATAGAAGCAGGGATAAATAAAGAATGGGATAAAAGAAAGTTCGTAAGATACATAAATAGAGGACCTGAAAAAATATTACGAAATTCTGGATTAGACTTACATTTTACATTTCACCGTCATGAAGCCTTATTTTATAGAGGTCTTTAGCTAACGCGAGTGTTGAAGTCCGAAACGAATTTTTAAGTTTCGCTTAAAAATCCTAGAACTTGAAATCTCATATGTTTTAGCTTCTAGACACACTTTGTTGTTATTCCTCTACCATCTAAGACGTATTGTTCCTCTTCGGCACAGTCCATACAGATAGTTTTGCCATCTTTGATCCTTGCTCGTGTCTCCATGACGTTCTCTCCGCAGATTGGGCACTTCACGGTAGCAAAAATGGGGGCGTAGTCCGGTAACTTAATTTTCATTTGTTTTATTCTGAACATCTCATCCTCTGACTTGTTCAATTCTTTAATAGTCATTTCATGGAATAACATCATCATTTTCATATACTCTTCGGGTTCTGCTTTTTCTCTCTTTACAACAATTTTATTCCATAGTTCATATGCTTCTGGGTATTCCTTTTCGCGACTGTCTTCAAAGTCAGGATCTAGCGCGATTCTTATTGCCGAGCCATCTCTTTTCGCCAATGTCATCGCTGTCTTGCCGAGGTCTTTGTATATTAAGGCATTATTTCCAAAGGAGCAACCGGTAACCATCTGAACACCATCGCTAAAACAGTTGTTGGTTTCAACAATTGCTATGACCTCCTCCATGCCGGTGCTTTTTACTCCCAATTCACGCACTGCAATGTAGCCCGCCATCACACCATAGGCCAGATAGTTACAAAAATGTCCATGTAACTCCCCAGCCTTTTCTAGCAGTCCTTTAAGGTTTCCAGATCCAATGAAGTTCTCAATTTCTTTTCTAACTGGATTTC
>DXJA01000359.1 GCA_019056875.1 Candidatus Jordarchaeum madagascarense | reverse complement strand
GAAAATTATGAGCATAAACTCTAAATCTGATCAAATTAACTTTGAAACACCTCTTGTATTTCTTGACCTTATAAAAAGAAAGGTAAGTGAACCAGAAAAAATCGAAAATGCTATAGAGCGGCTCAAAACTTTAAAGGATAAAATAGAGATTATTGTTGAAGACTTGAAGGCAAGTTACCAGCAAGAACAAAGAGGTTTCTTGTATAATTTGTATAATGCCTTATTAGTTGAAAGAGAGAAAGCAGAAGGAATAGAAGACAAGTTCACGATAGTAATGACTACACTCCAGACAATTCCTTACTATCTTTATACAAGAGAAATCAAGTCCCTACTTATCGAAAAGGGCCTGATTGAGATGAACAAAGAAAATATTATCCTGAAAGATTTCAGAGGGGCTATTGAAACTCTCTTTAACTCTTTCCGGGAGAGAGGTCTAACAGATATAGACTCTCTAAAAGTAAGAGTTAATCATCTGGGTTGGTGCTATGAGCTCTGAAATAAAAAAGATTATAGAAAAAGAGTTAGCGAATTATCGTGTTAAACCTATCAAAATTTCAGACAAAGACTACAATCTTCGCGTATTCTTGGAAGATGAGAATCTAAACCTTTTTGAAGGATTTTTATTCTCAGAAGTGAAAGAAAAAAGTGAATTATCAAATCTCATAAGCAAGTATAAGGCCCCGGTAAGTGGTTATGTTCCACGGTTAAGTTTATTGCTTCACACTAATCAACTTTTAATCAAAGACTATAGAAAAAATAAGTTTATTCGAAAGACTTTGGAAAAAATAAATAAACCCTTTATATCAAAACTCAAAAAATCACTTTCTGAACCCAATGAAAAAAATTTCAACAGGCTATTTGATAGAGCCGACATTATTGAGGAATTCTACATTCTTTACAAGAAAGCCAGAGAATATCTACTCAAAAATATAAAAGGTATAAGTGAGGAGGAAAGAAGGGAGGAATTTGTTGATAATTTTATGATGCAGATGCTTACGCTCTGGTATCTTCAAGAAAGAGGATTTTTCAATAATGACGCCTCTTACTTCATAGCGAAATTCAAAGAATTAAAACAGAAGAGATTGTTTAATGGATTCGAAAGTTACTACGAGTTCCTTACCTATTTTTTTGATAAGATTGGTAACAATTCAGACAGTCAGTATTATGAGGATAAAATTATTGGAAAATCTGTAGTTGTTGGTCCTGCAATATTCTTAAACGGAGAGTATGATTCCAAAGCAATATCAATACCTGATAAATGTTTTTACAAAGAGGGAATAACAGATGTTCTGATAAGTACCCAACCAAACAAAGTAAGTGGCGAAGTCCCACTTTTAAATCTCTTTGAAAGTAGAGACTGGACTGAAGGAAACATAGACGAGTTCGTTTTAGGTGCAATTTACGAAAAGTTGATTACCTACATGGAGAGAAAGAGACTAGGGGCTTATTACACGCCTGAGGAGATTACCTCCTACATTTGCATAAATACCATAGAACCTTATCTTATTGGCAGGGTTAATGAAAAGTTTGGTAAAAGTTTTGAAACGATAGATCAAATAATTGATGGTAACGATAAAAATATACTACTCTATCTTTTTGAACAATTAAAAGGAATTAAAGTCCTTGATCCAGCAGTAGGTTCTGCTCACTTTCTTGAAAGTGCCATAAATGTTCTTCTGGATATTTATGAAAAGGTATGGGAAAAAGCAAAAGATTTAGTCTTACAAAAAGCCTTGGAAATTATTGCCGCAGATGAGAGGGGAAGAATAAAAACCATAAATCTGCTTGAAATTTCTGATGAAGAGCAGTTTAAACTCTATGTTAAATTTTTAATCATTATTTCAAAGAATGTTTATGGTGTTGATATAAATCCAAGTGCTCTAAAAATTGCAAAGGCAAGGTTATTTCTTACACTAGCAAAACATTTTGATTTTCATAAAAATTATTTTATAAGATTTCCAAACGTACATTTTAATTTGAGAGAAGGAAATTCTCTTATTGGATATGTTCAATTAGAGAAAGAAAATACAAAAAGACAAGCATCACTTGATTTATTTGTAAAGGACACCGAAACCTCTTACATAACTGAATCAATAAGGATCATATCTGACTTGAAAGAATATTTGATAGAAATAACAAAGACTCTGAAGATAGACGGAGATATATTAAAAGAGGTGGAAGAACTGAATAGGATTCTCTCAAAGAAAAAGATTGTGCGAAGCGATTTTGAAAAAATATTGAAAACAAAGGAGAAATTAATAAGAATTCTTATAGCTTCGCTTAATTCTCAATATGCAAAACCTCTAAATGAACTTTTAAACCACATCACAGAACTTTTTAATAATAAACTTGACGAAAAATTTGCAAAGGAGCACAATATTGATCTGACCGAAATTAAGAAAAATAAAACCCTTCACTGGATTTTTGAGTTCCCAGAGGTATTTATGGATAGGGGCGGCTTTGATGTGGTGATTGGGAATCCGCCGTATGTTGAACTAAACGAAATCGAATATGGTTACTTATTGACTGAATCAAGGAATCTATATGATGAATTCATAAGGATCTCAATCAAGATGCTTCATTCTAACGGCATGTTTGGATTCATCCATGCTAATTCTGCGTACTGTCAGCCTAAATTTAAAGGACTCAGAAGTTTTCTAAAAGAAAAAACAAACAACTTAATTATCATAAACTTTGCTATACGACCACAGCCAATTTTTAAAGGAGTTATGCAAAGAACTGCTATCACAATTTGTAGAAAAGAGCGATCTGAATTGAAAAAAGTTAAAACCTCACGATACCTCCGCCTAACCGAAGAGAACCGAAGTGAGATATTAGCGGACCCTCCTACATATGATTCAAGTGATTTTGCTTTTAATTTTGAAGATTTCATACCGAAAATTGGAAATGAGATGGATTACAAAATTTTCACTAAACTTTTTTCTAATGCTAGGACATTAAACGATATTATTGATAAAAAAGGTATCGCCATTTTTTATCATGATAGCGGCGAGTCCTACTGGACAAAAGCTTTAAATCGCGAGCCAAAGGGAATTAGAGATACTCAAGAGGTTAAAGCATCTCATTGGTTCGAAATAAAAGTTAAACAGTTTTACGCCGATTTCGTTTTATGTGTTATTAACAGCACACTTTTCTACTGGTTCTGGTTAACTATTTCGGATTGCAGGGATTTAACACAAGGAGTCATCAAGCAATTTCCAATTCCTGATGAACGCTTTTTTACGCCAGATTTATTAAATGAGTTGAAAATAATTGGAACAAAAATAATGGAATGTTATAAACAGAACTCATATTATGTAGAAAAGAGAGAAGGATATGAATCATTGGAATTCAAAGTTAATCGTTGCAAAGATTTAATTAATGATATTGATGATCTTCTTGGTAGGTTATATCGTTTATCCAAAGAAGAAATACTCTATCTAACAAAATACGATTTGGAAATGAAAATGGAATAGAACTGATATTTTAATTTCTAAATTATGCAGAAATAGAATGCATTAAGTGTGCTATAGACCAGCATAATGAGTCCAGAAATCTTTACGCTTTGATAGTTTATGACAGACATACTTATTTTTTCACTAGCTTAATTAATTCTTCCTTTTCTAAGAT
>DXJA01000358.1 GCA_019056875.1 Candidatus Jordarchaeum madagascarense | reverse complement strand
TCAGAGGAAGGCTCAACGCTCTATCACCATTCTACACTCTCGAAAAACTCGTAAAGGATAAGGATAAAAAAACCAAACTTGGTGAAGCTCTAAAAAAAGAGGAGAAAGTGTGGTAGCATTGGGAATAACCACTCTTAGTATCGGTATTTACGAACCGCTAACATTTGTAATAATTGCCGTCCTTAACGTAGTCTGCTCGGTTTACCTCGTTAGACGCTATTTGGAAAAGCGGGAAAAAATCACCTGGCTCTTCATTGCATTCTTCGCCATACTCTCAGTGTTTTTCTTTGTTAATTTCTTAATTGGTGTGGATATTCTATATTTTGATTTGAGAGAGATGTTACTATACACGTATTTAATTGGTGCAACAATCGTAGCTGTCATAGGATTAGTAATGCTAGGAGTCAAGCAGATCTACGCCCTCCCACCATTAGTTACGATACTCGCATTCTTCCATCAAAGTGTTCTGGACTCAAACCTTACTGTGATGATGAATTTTATCCAGGCCTTCTCATACTACTCTACGGGGCAGTTCATAGGAGCCACCTGGTTCATAACTTTAAAAGCAATGTTTCCAAATTTAGTCGTGCAGGGCTTACAAGCTTCGACAGTACTGAACCTACTTTTCGACCCACTAGCAATATTTCAGCGCACGATAATAGGCATCTACCTTGCTGTAATTGTAGTTCCGACTACTGTTCTCTTCTTCATTCTGGCTTGGAAAAACAGGAGCGGCAGGTCTCTTGGATTCGCACTTGGCCTTGCGACTAATATTATAGTGGGCTTTATGAGCGCAGCAACAACAGCAGTAGTATCACGAGGATTTGTTAATGTTTTAACATTAACAGCAGCAATATTCTTTGTTCTAGGAATCGTCGGAGTCTTCGACAAGCTAATGAAAAAGTAAAACCACAAAAGAACTGGTGAGGAAGAAAAACGTAAAAACTGTATGTTTTCCACCCGATCTTAACTTCAAGCTAGAGTTCAATGTTCAACAAACAACAATCTCTCTTTTTTTTTCTAAAAGCATTTTAATAGGCTTCGTATTCTTTTTAGATAATAAAGGGGTGCTTTATTCTTTTGTGGCGACCAGCAGTGTCTTTCTATCACTATGTCTTAGATTTCTTAGCGATTAAATCGCTAATAACAGTCCCTACTGGTATTCTAGGTGAGAATCCGCGCTTTTTATCTATTAAAAAACTGTTTAAAGAGGACATAAAATCCTTCAAGTACAGATTCTGAGTAGGGAATGCGCCTAATAAAATTTTTAGTTTTCTGCAAGCTGCGTTTATGTCGCGTCTCATATATTGATCTTTAGTACTTGTTTGTAGTATTTTTTTCCTGGAATGTGGGTTAGAGTGATTTGGTGGAATGTTTTTTGGGGGGTCTGAACTTTTTCCAGCATTCCTTCCACTATTACTTCTTCGTCCTTTCTGACCTGCATTTTGTACTCTTCAATGTAGGTGACTATTCTTTCTATGTCGTCCGCCTTATTCCCTTTGAGGAATTCTAAGAGTTCTATAGGGTAGATTGCTGGCATGAAGTAGGAGTCTTTGTCTTCTTTGATTATGGCTTTTGCTCGGGTCCATCCGACTTTTGTTATTCGGGTGTCTGGATGATACTCGTTTTTTATTTCTTTCCACGCTTTAACCGGTTCAAACTCGATTTTAACCCTTCTCCCCAGCTCTTCTGAGTCATGAACCGCGTATATGCCTTTTCTCTTCTCATACCATACATATTCTTCAAGTGTGTAGTTTTCAAATCGCCAATTCTTTTGTTCCGCTCTCTCATCAAAGAAATCAAATTCGTTCTTCAGAGCCCCAGCCCGAGTATTATAGAAATCGCTTAGAACCTCCACTAGTTCCTCAACATTTTTACTACCGTAAATAATGTAATCAAGGTCACTAAATTTTAAATTATAAAAATCATGCAGTAGAGAGCCGAAGACGCCGAAATCCGAAGGCTTGAGCTTCGAGTGATCTAAAATCAGATCTAGAACTTCCATTAAGGCCTTCATTAGATTATCTTTTGGCTCTTTTCCCAAAATCTCTGCGAGCTTCTGGTCAGGCTTTCTGAGCTCTGCTATCTGATTCTCCTTCATTCCCACCAATAGGCGTTGGAGAGGCTCATAAAAAACCTGATACTGAGAATATTTTTCTTGAACGAACCTGAGGCCCCCGTCCGCATAGAACTTGTAATATTTTAGGGGAACACCGTTTCGTACAGCTTTGGGTTCCACCGCCTGATAAATGGTTTCCGGGGCGTACTCCACGTCACATATGCAGGCATCTGGAGGATGATTATAACCGTAAACTCTGAAGATAATTCCTTCTGCCGAAATGGGGGCATCCTTATCTCTTACTTTTAGAACCATAAACAAATCTCTCCTTCTCAAAACTAAAATTTCTTACAGTATAAAGTTTGATTTCGGCTAGCAAATTCTGGTAAATTAACTATTTTCATATTGGGAAGAAACTTATTGCGGTAACTTGTTTAGCGGCCATAGGTACTCTTCGCCTTTCCCTGATCCTACAACAATGCGGTACTCTGTTTTTCTGGAGGCTAAATCCTCCACTTTTTCAAGCATACCAGTTACTTTGATTTTCTCGCCTACATTTGCGAAATCTCGGAATTGACCAATCATACTTACAACTCTACGGGGCATTTCTTCCTTCTCCAATTGTTTTGACTCGCATTTATCAACTTGGTATATGGAAGGCCGAAACATTGACTCGTTTTCATTCACCACTCTGCAAATAGCTTCGACGGGTTTTATTGCTTCGTATTTGTATTGCCCGAATCTTTCGGTTATCTCCTCGATTTTTCGGGTAGCATTAATCACAAATCGGATATTGTGATATAAACCTCTGTTCCTCCTTATCGGGTCGAACCTGTCTACTTCAAGAATTGAAACCTCGCCCTCTGAGGCTAGACTGTGAAATGCTTTCTTGACTCTTCTAAAGTTCTCTGACCCGTAAACCGCGATATCAATGTCGCTCTGATAGTTGTGCATCTGAAGAGAAATGGAACCATGTATACCGAAGTCCTCAATTGATACTCCCGACTCTTCAGAGAGTATTTTTACGAGTTCTATTGCCTTTTTTTCAAGTTCATCATAATCTTTTTTTCCCAGAAGAAATTGTAGACGTTCTTTTGGAACATAAACGGTTTTAATATGATTTTTAGGAACAGTGACCAGCTCTTTTCCAACGTAGGGATTAAAGTAAATAGCATCAGGGATAACTTTTCTCAGAGAAGTGATAAAAGAATTGTAAATCTTGGGTGAGTAGAGTTTCTCCGGTCTTACCAGCGGAATACCTTCCAACTTCCATTCAAAGGGTAACCAGGGAACCTCAAAACGGTCTTGCAAGTCTTTTGGAATATACTTGATAAAAGCAATTACCCTATCCGCCGGGTGAACGTATCCTATGGTGTAAAAAATGAACCCCTCTTTTGTAAAAATAGCGTCCCCATCTCGGGGTATCCAATCAGAGATTTTCACCATCGACCACACTCTTCATCCTTTTGGTAAACTCGCTCTCAATCTGGGCCGGACTCAGATTTTTCTCCAAGGCTTCCTTCACAAAGCTTTTCCTCATGGAGCTTACACGCCTCGCCAGCGACTTATCCCCCCTCTCAACCATAATTTTTCCAACGATTCTACGTGTAAGGCGGTCAATCTCCTCGGATTTACCCGACTTATAATTTGAGGACTTCCCCTTAACTTTCTTCCGGGAATTTATTTCATTAATTTTTTGAAAAATGTTTTTCGCCGCATCTTCTAATGGTGTTTTGGAGGTGTCTATGGAAGCGATGGGTTGATCCCACTTGTACTTTTTACCGGGAACATCGAATCTATCATGCATCCTATGGATGACCTCAGGTGGTATAGGTTTCCCTCGTTCTTCATTCCATTTTAAAGCATAATCGATAGGGGCGTAAATGTATACTATGGCGTAATTTACCTTGTTCCTATTCGCGATTTCTATTAGGTCGCGGCGCATGGCATTATAATAGTTGGTATCATCACTGATTACGGTTTTGCCCTTCTTAAGCAGGTAATCTATTAGTTGGAGTGTTGTCTCCCTGATGAAAGCTTCACGTAAGGGATCAAAACTCTCCTCATGTGCAGGGATGAGGTGGCGGATATCATCGGAACCTACAACAAAAGTGGGGATACCATTTCCCTCAAGTTCTATTGCTAATCTTCTCGCTATTGGAGTCTTTCCAACACTGGGTATGCCACAGAAGATTATCAGCAAGGTTCCGCTACCACCATTAGAATTATTTTACCAGCTACAAGTAAGGTTATTTTTAGTTTAATTATATAAGTAATCTCATAAATTGACTCCCAGTTTAAGAAGTGAATCAAAATATACCTTAACAAACGCAGCAAAAACAGAACTTGAAATAAGGAATATGGAAAAATTGGCTTTTATAGATTTAACCATATATTTAATAGCTCTGGTTGCTTTTTTTACTTTAAAAGGTTCGTGTTCTTGGAGGTAGTGTGTTGAAGGTTCCTGTGGCTTTAACCATTGCGGGCTCCGACTCTGGTGGGGGAGCAGGAATACAGGCAGACCTCAAAACATTTGCGGCACTGGGAGTTCACGGAACATGTGCCATCACAGCGGTTACTGCCCAGAATACACTGTATGTGCGAGACATCATTTCTATTCCGCCAGAGATTGTAATGGCCCAAATCGATGTGGTTGCCGATGATATAGAAGTAGACGCCGCGAAGACCGGAATGCTTCATGACCCAGAAATTATAGAACTTGTCCGCAGTGAACAGAATGAACACGGTTTCCCTCTTGTGGTGGATCCAGTAATATGGGCTGGCTCTGGTGATAGATTAGTCACTCCCGCAGCTGAAAAGAAAATAGTAAAATCCCTAATTCCCATATCTCAAGTGGTTACACCGAATATCACCGAAGCCTCGGTAATAGCCGACACCCTGATTAACTCGGTTAAGGATATGGAGGAAGCAGCGCGTGGTATCGCTACTCTAGGATCAGAGGTTGTAGTTGTTAAGGGGGGACACCTAGAAGCAACCGGTGACACAATTGTGGATGTAATGTTTCACGGGGGAGAAATAACACATTTCAAGAAGCCTAAAATGGAAGAACCAGGCACTCATGGCAGCGGCTGCAGCTTTGCCGCCGCTATTGCAGCATACATAGCCAAGGGTTTTGAGTCCGTGGAGGCGGTGTTCCACGCGGAAAAGTTTATCGATGTGGCGGTTGGAAATCCGGTTATGATAGGTGGGGGAAGAAAGCCGGTTAACCCCATTTTCTGGCTTGAAATCGACGCTGAGAGATGGAGAGTGTTAAATGATTTGGATGAGGCGGTAAAGAGGATAGAGTCCACGAATAACTTTGGAGAATTCATTCCAGAGGTTAGGACAAACGTGGGAATGGCTCTGCCCACCGCTAAGAGTGTAGATGATGTCGCGGCGGTAGATGGTAGAATAATGAACTATCATGGCCAGGCAAAACCCTTGGGAAGAATTAGGTTCGGAGCCTCAAGCCATATAGCAAGAATTATACTTGCAATAATGGAGCACGACCCCTCTATGAGGGCGGTTATTAACATTAAATATTCCGAAGAGATAATCAAGGCTTGTAATGAGCTTGGTCTAATCGTTTCCACATTTGACAGAAGCAAGGAACCTGAAGAAGTTAAAAAACAGGAAGGTAAAAGTTTACCGTGGGGAGTTAATATAGCCATAGCATCTATTGGCAGAGTTCCAGACATCATATTCGACAGAGGAGGAATTGGAAAAGAGGCTATGGTTCGGATACTTGCACCATCAGCTAAAGAAGCAGTAGAAAAAGCGGTAAAAATAATACAGAAAATGAAAAAGAAGTAAACCATTCAAAGCCCAATTGTTTAGTTTTAACTAAGGATCATAATTTAGCAATATAAAATTTAAGCATTAGTACCTAATAAATCTAAAATTCATAGACACGGAAGATATATGTTAATCTAGGTGCTCTGAATGTACTTTACATTAACCTTCATAATTGCAAGCACGGTTATTGTTAGTTTAATTTCATTGATAGGGGTAGTAACCCTGACATTTAAAAAATCTTTTCTGGATAAAATTCTCTTTTTTCTAATCGCTTTTGCTGCGGGGGCTCTAATGGGAGGCGCATTTTTCCATATTCTACCCGAATCTGTTGAGAATATTGAACCGTTGAATTTCTCGATTTTATTGATATTTGGTTTCTCCACCTTCTTTTTGTTGGAGCGGGTTATTTATTGGCGTCACTGCCACGAGGGAGTTTGCGACGTACACCCTTTCACCTATCTTAACCTTTTTGGAGATGGGATTCACAATTTGATAGACGGCGTGCTTATAGCAGCTAGTTATATGCTGGACATAAATTTGGGAATCGTCGTTACTCTGGCGGTTATCGCGCACGAGATACCCCAAGAGATAGGTGATTTTGGCGTACTGGTGTACGGCGGCTTTGAAAGAGTTAAAGCACTAGGTTACAATCTGCTCAGCGCCTTAACAGCCATTATTGGTGCACTAATTACCTATTTTCTATTCCAAGGCAGTGTCTTTCTCGGAGGCCAAACAAGTTTCGTTTATTCAGTTTTACCCTTCGCTGCGGGTGGCTTCATATACATCGCAAGTTCTGACCTGATTCCAGAACTTCACAAGGAACAGAATTTGAAAAGATCGATAGCTTCCATAGCCTTTTTCCTAATAGGAATAATACTACTATTGGCAATCAAATATGCTTTAGCTTAACAAAATTTTAAACACACCATTTTTTGGAAATGGGGTCCCGAACCCCGCCATAATATTTAATATTTTTTGCTAGCCGCCTTCTCTTCAAGCCACTTTTCTAAGCCGATTTTCTTTCTCTTTAAAAGTTCATTTTGTCGTGCAAGCAAGGACTTTTCTGCCTCTTCAACGCTTAGGGATGGATCACGTAGTTCTAAGAATGTCTTGCAAGGAAATTCATTGCACAGCCCGCAGTGCTCTAGCTGCTTCCTATTAATACAACAATCGTATAATGGACAAACTTTAACATCAATTTGAGCTGTCCAGAACGGCTGGCCTTTTTGCCCCCCGCATCCTTGGCAGTCCTTCTTAAGGTATTCACAGTTTCCACAGTAAAGTCCGCACACAGGTGCTAAATTTTTTTCCATTTTTTATCACTCCTTGCTCTTTTTGATTTAATCGACCATTAGTAAAATTTTTGCAGAAGATTAGAAAAAAATATTTTTATCTTTCTTTTCAGGGTTTAGAGTTTGTCGGTTCCCAAAAAAACCAAACCGGCTTCTTGGAGTTTATAGACTAACATAGTGGAGTAAGGGTGATATTACTTTTTATTTTAGATGTGAATTAAGGTTCCTGCTTTATTTTTTAACGCCTTTTCTCCCGATTCTAGTGAGGAGACTATCACCCTTTTTCCTCCCTCGGTGATGAATTTCACGGCGGCTTCAATTTTGGGCTTCATGCTTCCGCGTTCGAATTGCCCCTGCTCCAAGTACTCTCTCGCTTGTACAATACTCATCTCTTTAAGAAATTTCTGATTCGGTTTTCTAAAGTTAATAGCAACCCCCTCAATATCGGTAAGAATTAGGAAGGTATCCGCTCCAATGCTTGTAGCCAACCTTTCCCCTGTAAAGTCCTTGTCTATCACCGCCTCAACTCCCTGAAGTGAGCCATCCTCTCTCTCAAAAACAGGTATACCACCCCCTCCCGATGCGATGACAACAGCTCCCTCATTGTATAATCTTTTTATAGTGTCGATCTCCACAATAAATTTGGGTTTGGGAGAGGGAACCACTCTTCTAAATCCTCGGCCTGCATCGTCCCTAAGAACCCAACCCCTATCCTCTCTTAATCTTTCGGCTTCATAAACCGTGTAAAAGGGTCCCACAAATTTTTCAGGGTTTCCAAAAGCTGGATCATTTTTATCAACCACAACCTGCGTCACAAGAGTGACAATTGGAGTACTCAACCCCACTCTTCTTAACTCATTCCACATGGCCTGTTGAATCATGTATCCAATCATGCCTTGGCTCTCGGCCCCAAGCACATCAAGGGGCATAGGTGGGAGAATATCAGAACATCTTGCATTTCTAACTAAAAGGTCTCCTACCTGAGGACCGTTTCCATGAGTTATTATAATTTTGTATCCATCTTTAATCATCCGAACCAGATACTTAGCGGTTCTCCTCACATTCTCAAGCTGTTCCTCCGCAGTACCCCGGTCCATGTACTTGAGGATAGCGTTACCTCCAAGAGCCACACAAACTTTTTCCAATCTTATCACCCTCAAATTAAGAAAAAATCAACCACAGAGTAAGTTTCCACTCGTTCTTGGTACACTTTAATGGCGATCAGAGATGGGTGATATATTTAATCTACAGTAATTCTTATATCTTGTTCTATTGAGATTTGTTTTGAGGTTTTCTCTTGAAGGAAGACGCCACTAAAAGCCTGAGCGAGCAGATAAAATCATATTTCCCCTACCAGCCTTACCCTCAACAGGAGAGGTATATGAGGGATGTTGCATCACTAGTTGAGAAGGGTGGGCTAGGGTTTCTGGAGGCCCCCACCGGTTTTGGCAAAACCATTGCAATACTCGCGGCAACTATGGGTACTCCCCATCGTGTTTTTTATTATTCAAGAACACACGCTCAGATGAGGCAGGTTGCTTACGAACTAGAAAAAATCAACGAGCTAGGACATAACATAACCGGAGTAGTCAGGGGCTCCCGTGTTCAGCTCTGCCTAGATGAGGATTTGAGACGCTCCAACGATTATCTTTACGCCAGCGAAACCTGCCTATCCCGGATTAGAAGTTTTGAAGACGATAAAAGTCTTGTAGAAATCGCCTTCTCCCGACCAGAAGTCAGTCTAACAAGCCACGAACGCTTACCAACAGGAATGAACCTTTACTGTAAATCCGAAATCGGTGAAATAGAAATCCCCTCCATTATTCCCAAGGATGCCCCCACACTGGCAAACGTAGAGAACATGAGTCAATACGGTTTGGAACACAAAGTCTGCCCCTATTACCTTGCTAGACTGCTTGCTCAGATATACAAGGTGGTGATAGGAGCCTATAATTATCTATTTATTGACGCTAATTATCAGAATCAGATAGTGGTACTGGATGAAGCACACAACATGGAAGATTTCCTAAAGGAGACCGTCTCTTTCACTCTCTCACGCCTCAACGTTGAGCAAGCCCTGGATGAAATAAGGGAAGTCAAACGTCCCTGGGCTTCGGACGTGGAAGAGTTTCTCGCCTTTCTCCTCAGATTCTTTAATCACGCAGATCTTAAATATGAGGAGCTGTTAACAAAGGAGCTGATTCTCTCAGAAATGAATGAACACGGAGTAACAAGGGAGAGAATAAAAAACTTCCTCGACAACTGGCCCATAATCCTAAACATACAGCGCGAACTAATAGCGGCACGCGGCAGGATAATCATACTGGATAGACTGCGCACCTACTGGATATACAATTTTTTTGACAACTTTCTCCAATCCGGAGAACAGTATTACGTTGGAGTGTGGAACCTGAGATACAGGAACAATCCTCAACTGGAGTGGCTCTGCCTAGAGCCAAAGATAGCCTTCGACCAAATTTTGGGGGAAAACCCGAGAACAGTTATATTAACCAGTGGCACACTTTCACCCCTCAAAGGAACCGCGAAAAGACTGGGATTGGAAGACCCCTTTCTCCAGAGTTACCCCACAATTATTCCCGAAGAAAATATACTTATTCTCAGTATAAGTCGAGGATTGAACAAAAAACCACTCACCACAAAATTCGAGATACGCAAGGACAAGGAAACCCTACTCGACTACGGAACAACCATATCTGCTCTCATAAACAGTATCCCAAACGGAACCATAGTATTCTTCCCATCGTACGAACTAATGAACGATATGCTTGACCTATGGGAAAACCACGGTATACTGGACGGTTTACGAGCCCCGGCTTTCTTCGAAACAAGGGGAAGCAAACCAGATCTAGCGGACATCTACTCTAGGGAAGCTTCCAAAAATAGAGCGGCACTCTTCGCCGTCGTGAGAGGAAAACTCAGCGAAGGGCAGAATTTCCCCGATGAAACAGGACGCGCCGTGATACTAGTAGGAATACCTTACCCGAATATTAAAGACCCCCGAGTAAAGGCCCAGAGAGAGTACTATGAGAAAAAGCAAAAGGGCATGGGGAGCACCTGGTACGTGGATCAGGCATTCAACGCAGTCAACCAATCACTGGGGAGGGTCTGGAGACACAAAAGTGACTACGCCGTTGGAATACTCCTCGACAGCAGATACACGTATCGCACAAATCAGAGCAGACTGGCATCATGGCTCGCTCAGAGAACCATGCCCATAAGCTCACACTCACCATTCATAACCATAGAAAAAATAATTCAAGACTTCTTCCAACAATAATTCCTGACGTAAATTCATAAACTCAGAATTCATAGAAACTTTTTCTAAATATTTAGAGAAATACGTTTTAAATTCAGACGCCCCAAATGGGGACACCAAAAAATTCTTAAAACGAATTATTGCTGTTTATTAGATTTAAGGTGATGGAATGTATACTATAGAGGAGATAATAGAGCCGTCGACGATTGCCATCGTCGGTAGCGCAAGAAGGAATGAGTTCTATTTCTTAAGGTCGCTTGTGGCTACAGGCTTCAAGGGGGCAATTTATCCTGTTAACCCTCATGTTCCGAGTGCATACGGTTTGAAATTCTACAAGAGTTTGTCGCAAATTCCTGACAAAATTGACTACGTAATTTGCGCCGTTAAGGCAGAACATGTTCTGGATGTTGTCAGGGAATGTGTGAGTATGGGAGTCAAGGCTATAAACATTTTCTCATCGGGATTCGGCGAAAGCGGAACGGAAGAGGGAAAAAGACTTGAGAAAGAAATAGTGGAAATAGCAAGAAAGGGAGGAGTAAGAATACTCGGCCCCAACTGTATGGGAATTTATTATCCAGAACATGGACTATCGTTCCGCACAGATTTAAGGAGAAAGAGGGGCCCGGTGGGCTTTGTGAGCCAGAGTGGAGGACATGCCATAAGCTTCTCCCTAGCGGGTAATGATGCCGGGTTGTTCTTCAGCAAGGTTTTCAGCTTCGGAAACGGTGTTGACATCACCGCCCCAGAGCTAATAGAGTTCTTAACCCGGGACGAGAAAACCAAAATAATCGCAGTCTACGTTGAGGGAGTAAATGACGGAGCCAGATTCATGAAAGCAATTAAGGAAGCTGCGCTCAGGAAACCAGTAATCATCTGGAAGGGTGGAAAAACCGAGGCTGGAAGCCGAGCAGCCGCATCACACACCGGTTCAATTGCGGGATCACCAGAAATTATGGAAGCAGTTTTCACCCAAACCAATGTTGTCCCAGCAGAGAGCTTTGATGAATTGCTCGACACCTCACTTGCCTTCGCTTACTGTCCCCCAGTATACGGCAACCGTGTGGGTCTTATAAGCATAAGTGGAGGCTCCGGTGTTACAAATTCCGACGCCTGCATAAAAAGCGGTCTAATTGTGCCCCAGTTGTCTGACGAGACCAGAAAGAAGCTGGGCTCCGTGATTCGGGGTGCGGGGACAAGTGTAAAGAATCCAGTGGACCTGGCGGGCTCCTACCTTAACCCCGATGTGGTGGCGACAACCGTGGAGACGCTGGGTGACGCACCCTATATTGATTCAATCATATTCGAGGTCCAAGTGCACTACCCATCATTTTACGCGAAATTTATTGACACCCCCGAACTCGCAGCGATGATCTATAAAACAATATCAGATAGCTGTAAAAAGGTTGTTGAAGAAAACAAGAAACCGGTCCTAATCGCCATTCCCCCAATAGGCTACCACGAGGCTGTAAGAATAGCCAGAGACATGTTCTTGGAAGCCCAGCTACCAGTCTTCCCCAGCGTAGAAAGAGCAGCAAAGGCACTAGCCGACATGTCAAAGTACTACAGCAAAGGCCAGAAACTGAAAGAACTCGAAAAACAAGGACTACTACAAGCAACAGTATAAAAATAACCTTCAATAAGCAAAGTCTTAAATAGCGAAAAAAAATTCTCTCACAAAGTGATAATAAAATGAGATTCGCTTTTTAGTTTCTCTCCAACTCTTTATTTTAATATCATTGCAAATGTTTTTACCAAGTGGTGGGAGGTAGTTTTACAAAAAAAAGTTTGGGGAGAAGAGAGTTATAAAAGGCCACTTGTTTCAACATCTCCACTCCATCCCGAAAGGACCTATTTATCTCCTTAGATACTTTGACCCCGCCTGACAAGTATTATAACAGTTACTATGCTTGCAACCACTACAGCAGATGCGATTGCTGCTACTATCAAAAAAATGTTCATCGGGTTCTGGGAAAGCATCTGGTAAAGTAGCGCAGGTAATAGTAGTGTGTAGACCCCTGCTTCAGGATTTCCTTTTAGGAGAAACATACGGTAATCACCATTGACTACATTGATGTAGGAACCAGTAATATACACATGCACATTATCCCCTGAAACAACCACATCATTGGGCCATGTAAGGGTATTCTGGGCTTTAATGGAACTTATGGGATCTCCAGAAGAGAGATTGAACACAAGTACAAGCATATATACCTCATAAACACCAAGATATGTTCTCGGAATGTACACTTTGCTCTCGTCAGGGGAAATTGTAAATACTAATGGACCTGTAGAGCTGTGAGAGCCTTTTCTATTTATGCTCACGTTTTGAAGCAGCAGAGCGTCAGAGGAGCGGTACGTTAGGAGATGCTCGTAAAACGGATCCATAGCATATATTCTCTCTCCGTCGGAAGAAACCTCTACGCCATCAAAGGAATAATACATAGTTGAAGTAATATTCCAGATCTGGCTACCATCTGCGGTGTTGAGTGCAAGCAAAACTAGGTCAGAACTGCCCACAAGCCAGTATGACCCCGCAACATAAATTGCATCGCCACTAGGAGACACTTCCAAATCTTGGACATACCCCGTGCTATCAAGGATGTACAATTCGTAGGGCCATAAGGGGCTACCATCAGATGAGTTAAGGGCGACAACGTAGAAGCTAGAATTATAAAGCGTTCCACTGGACTGGCTTAGCTCTCCAGCCACGTATACCGTTTCTCCATCTGGCGAAACTGCTACCGCCTTAAGGCGGTCGTTTGATGGTCCATTGAGTGTATAGTTCCAACCAACATCCCCAGTTGAAGCGTCAACCTTGACCACGATGGCGTCGGTAAGCGGCATTGTGTAAGGGGGATAAGGAAACGTTATGGTGCCATTTGGGTAATAACCTGTAGCGTAGACTGAACTTTCATCTGGTGATAAAGCAACATCCTCAAATTGGGAGTATTCTTGAATGTCCTCTATGGTGATGTTCCAGACTAAGCTTCCAGATGTTGTGCATTTCCACAGCGAAGGCTTCCAACTACTTGAGTTTGCAGGGTTCACCAAACGGGCTCCTGCAACATAGATGTAGCTCTCATTAGATGTGACCGCAATTGAACGGCCTTGAGCATCTTCAACCTGCACTCGCCAGTTTATAGAGCCTCCCTTGGAGTCAGAAGTAATCGTGTTTGAAACTAGGGTATTAGGCATTATGGGGTTTGCCGTAGTATTTTGCACTAGGGGCATAGAGAAAGCTGCTAGTAGCAAAAAGCATGTGAGTACTGTTAATAGTTTCCAGTTCATTCTAATTCATCCTCCCTAATAGGTTATGTTTTATTTGGGAAAAATAAAACATCCTTACATCAAGGGTACAGCTTGTAATTAAAAGCCTGACTATAGAGGCAACCAACCGCAAAAACAAGTATTGTTTCTTTTCATATGTTTTTTAGTAATTTTTACTAGTGGTTCGGTCAGAACTGCAGAAAAAATATTGTTTGAAAAAAAAGAGGGGGGATGAAAGAATATTTTGACGAACTTGAAGCAATGAAAC
>DXJA01000357.1 GCA_019056875.1 Candidatus Jordarchaeum madagascarense | reverse complement strand
TGTAGTTTCGTTCGATTTTGCCTCCAAAAGGAGCGTTTACAGAGATTCTTTCTCGATTTGGAACCTTGAAATGAAGGGTAGAATCGGAAGAATCTACATCACACTAAAAGGGGATGAGTAAGGTTAAAAAGGAGCAGAAGAAATAAAGAAATTTTCACACTTTATAGCAGTATTGATTATCAAACTAAAAGGATTACTTATTAAGGAGACTATTGTGTGATGGAGAAAGAGATAATTTTTCTCGTAGAAGAATCAGCAGAGGGCGGATATGAGGCAAGAGCATTATGATACTCCATATACACACAGGCAGAGGACATGGATGAGTTAAGGGATGCAGTAAGAGATTCTGTGAGATGCCACTTTGAAGAGGGGGAAACGCCCCGAGTTATAAGGCTGCACCTAGCTAAAGACGAGGTAATAACCGTATAAAAATTCAGAGAGACAATAATTAAAATTTGAGCATATTTTCCAAATTTCATAGTTCTTGAGGAAAACTATATGAAGATTCCTAGAGATATAAGCAACGAGGAATTATACAGACTTCTCAGAAAGTACGGCTACAAGATTACACGGCAGATGGGAAGACACATAAGATTAACAACCACCCTGAAAGGGGAACACCATATCATCATTCCTAAACACAAATATTTGAAGATAGAAACCCTTAACAACATATTGACCGATGTCGCCAGCCACTTAGAGATAGACAAACCAGTGCTGATAAAAGAGCTATTCGGAAAAAGTAAAGCTTACAGACCACCAATCAACGGAACCTTTTCTGAGTGGAATTAAATGGTTGCGAGCCGCATAAAAAATAGAATATCTCAAAGCAAAACTGCAACATCAATGCCAACCGAAAGCTCTTGAGGATGCGGAATAGCCCTAACTTTGGTCGTTGAGAGCATCGGGATAAAGATTTATACCTCCGCTGCGATAAAAAATTGTGAAATAAGTCCACTAGAGGAAGCTTTTCGTAGAGTAATTAACCAGTCCGATTATTTTTAGTCAAAAGCAACCTCATATCTAGGTAGGAGAGGTTCAAGCATGGACGGTAAGGAAATGATCCTAAGAGAGATAGAACGGGTGAAACAGAGAGCGTACATTCCACTCATTAGAGAATTCGCTTGCGAAGTTTTCAGAAAGTACAACGGTCGAGTCTACTCCGTGGTGCTCTTCGGCTCTGTTGCCCGCGGAGAAGCCAGAAAAAACAGCGACCTAGACTTCCTCATAGTGATAAAAGACTTGTCCGAAAACTATAGTCAGCGTGTAAAAGAAATCTCGCAAATCATCGAAAAACTGACACCAACCAAGCTTACCCTATGGGAAAACAGCGGAATATTCGCCAACATCGAAGCAATTATATTAACACCAGAGGAGGCCTCCATAAACCAGCCAATCTACCTAGACATGATTACAGACTCCGTGATAATATACGACAGAGAAGATTTCATGAAAAACACTCTCTCCAAACTGAGAAAAAAACTGGAAGAAATGGGAGCAAAAAAAATCACTACATCAAAAGGAGACTGGTTCTGGCAACTCAAAGACAAAGTGAAAATAGGAGAAGTGCTCGAAATTTGAGAACCGACAAAATGGCCGAAGACTTCCTCCAACGTGCGAAAGCCAGACTCACAGACGCCAGAGCCGCACTCAAAAGAGGCGATTACCCGGACGCAGTAAGGTACTCTCAGGAGTGCGTAGAACTATCCATCAAAGCATGCCTGAGAATAATAGGAGTAGACTATCCCAAGGTACACGATGTGGGAGATGTCCTCGAATACTATCGAAAAAGCTTCCCTGAATGGCTCAGAAAAGATATACCACAGATGAAACAGATTTCAAGAGACCTCTACCAGAAAAGAGGACCAAGCTTATACGGCATCGAAAAAGAAGGAAAACCAGCAAGCGAACTCTACACCAAAACAGACGCCGAGGAAGCCCTACAAAACGCTGAAAACGTTTACAGCAAAAGCCAAAGATTCTTCAACGAGTCCTACAAGAAACCCGAACAGTAAAATCTCCCCGCACGCCCTTCTTCCGAAGATATTATCACAATCAAATGTTGCTTTTCCCATATACGTTAAGCCCAATTTGAGCGTTGAACTTTCCGAGTTGGATATCAACTTTCTTTAAACTTTTATAGTTTCTCGCTTCAAGCATTTTAAGCATGTTTACTATTAAATGCGTAGCAGTGAAATAAAAATTTTCATTGGTTAGTTTGTCTGGAGCATTTTTTTAGCATTCAAGTAATCTTCCAAAAAAAAGCTATCTTTATCTCTGTTTCAAAATAGAACACGGAACCTCGTTGGAACTATGGAATTGGTTTGTATTTTTTCAGAAACTCTTCTGGCGTGAGTACTTCTACTTCGTTCTCTACCGCTCTGAAATCCCTCTTATTTCTCGTTACCAGCACTTCAGATGAGGGTTTCGCGGAGTAAAACTGTATTGAATCCTCAAAATCTCTCATTCTTTTTTCATCAAATGAACGTGAAATTATTTCCTCGGAGAGCGGCACAATTCGGAATCCCTCTATAATCTTTCTCGCATCTTTCTTTGCTTCCTCTTCGCTGGAAATTCTGGCTCTTAAAAAATACAGAATCGGCGGAGTCAGAGCAGAAATGTAGCCTTCAATCCTGCCCGCCCTCGCAAGTCGTACCATGGCAATAGAGGCCTCCCAACCATCTCTTCTCTTCAACATATCCACAAAAACATTTACATCCAAAAAACCTTCATTTAATCAACCATTCCACGGTCTCTCTGATAACTTCCCGATCCTTCTCAACGGGATTGTACGGAATCTTACCCACAAGCTCAAGCAGCTCATCGTCAAAATCAAGCGAAGGAAACTCCTGCTTCAGCTCACTCCTGATTTCCTCGACCTCAGAATACGCTGAAAATTGCCT
>DXJA01000038.1 GCA_019056875.1 Candidatus Jordarchaeum madagascarense | reverse complement strand
TTTTATAAAATATTAATAAATGTATGAGTATTTTTTAATGAGGGCAACCCAAATTTTTTTAAGAGTTCTTAACGTTTGGTTAACGCTGAGCCATAAATTATTTGCGCGTCCCATAGTTTTACTGCTCTGGAGGAAAGAGTATGGGCAATGAACAAATGAAATTACGAGAAATAGAAATTAGAATTCTAAAAGCCTTAAGCAAAAGCAAAGGCGAAATGAAGATCAGTGATTTAGAAAGAGAAACTGAGCTTGACCATATTGCATTAATCAGAACCTCAGCATGGTTAAGCGAGAAAGCCTTAGTGAAGCAGAAAGAAACACAAAGAGCTTATGCTGAATTACTTAAAGAGGGTTACGAATATGCGGATAAAGAACTCCCAGAGCGAAGCCTTTTAAATACTATAGTAAAGTTGGGGGGTAGCGCTACCCTATCTCAACTTTCTAGAGAAACCAACCTTTCGGGTAAAGATTTGAACATAGCTCTTGGATGGATTCGAAGTAAAAAGTGGGCCAAATTTAAGAAGCAAGATGGCGAAACTCTTCTTCAGGTTAAAGAGACTCCCCCTTTGGGGATTGATGAAGAGTTACTAACAGTTTTAAGGGATAAAGGCGAGATTGAAGTCTCGCAACTTCCAAGTGAAAAAAGAAAAATAATCGATTCCCTGCAAAAAAGAAATCTAATAAGAATACGCCAAGAAACAATTCGTTCTCTAATCCTTACTGAGGAGGGAACAAGACTCATCCAATCAGGTGTTGGTGTTTCAGAAGAAGTAAGCAACCTGACTTCGGATCTCATCAAGTCTGGGAATTGGCGTGAGATCGTGCTTAGAAAGTATGATGTCGAGGCCCCGGTTAAAGCTGCCTATCCTGGAAAAATTCACCCGGTCATTGCGTTGATTAACGAGATTAGGGAAATTTTTTTGAATTTAGGATTTACAGAAATAAGGGGGCCTTTTGTTGAATCAGCATTCTGGAATTTTGATGCCTTATTCCAACCTCAAGATCATCCCGCTCGTGAGATGCATGACACTTTTTATCTGAAATTTCCTAAAACTGCTAAACTCCCGAATAAAAAAATGGTGCAGAAGGTGTCCAGAACGCATGAAGACGGATGGGAAACCGGTTCAACTGGCTGGGGTTACAAATGGAGCACTAATATTGCCCGTCAAACGATTCTGAGAACACACACCACAGCAACCACGATTCGCTACTTAGCAGCACATCCTGATCCACCAATAAAGGTGTTCTCCGTTGACAGAGTTTATAGGAACGAGAAATTGGACTACAAGCATTTGGCAGAATTCTTTCAAATCGAGGGCATAGTTGTAGATGAAAATGTGACGCTCAGAGATTTGATGGGAACCCTTACCGAATTTTACAAGCGCCTTGGATTCGAGAAGGTGCAGTTCTGGCCTAGTTATTTCCCATACACTGAACCTTCGCTCCAGTCCACAGTATATGTAGAAGAATTTGGTTGGATCGAACTCTGTGGAATGGGAATTTTTCGCCCCGAGGTAACGATTCCCTTCGGCGTTAAAGTTCCGGTGCTTGCTTGGGGCGGAGGTTTTGAGAGACTCGCCATGCTCCGCTTAGATTTAGAAGATATTAGAGACCTTTATAAAAACGATTTAGGATGGATAAAAAGAACTCCTACTGTTTTCTAGAATTGATTGGAGGAGAGTAAAATTCCAGTAATAACTCTAATGTGTAACAGAATGAGCGAACTGTTGGGGGAAAAAATTGATTCTGATAAGCTTGAGAAAACAGTTCCCTGGCTAGGACTTGACATAGAGGAAAAAACAGAAAATTATCTCAAGGTTGAGTATAATCCTAATCGACCAGACTTCTCAAGCCAAGAAGGAATTGCGCGTGCCCTGCGGGGATTTATGGAAATAGAAACCGGTCTTCCAAAATACAAAATTTCTGAGAGCGGTGTAACAGTGAAGGTGGATCCGGCTATAGCAGAGGTCAGACCTTACATAGTTTGCGCGATTATAAGAAATGTTTCGTTTAACGATGAAAACATCGTGGAACTTATAGGAATGCAAGAAGATCTGCACTGGGCCATAGGAAGAGATAGGGTAAAGTCATCCATAGGAATTCATGATTTTGACAGTGTTAAACCGCCTTTTGAGTATCGAGCTGTAGATCCGGATGGAATAAAATTTATTCCTCTAAACTGGGCGGTTGAAGTTACCCCTCAAGAAATTTTGGAAAAGCATCCAAAGGGTATAGCTTATGCCCATATAATGGAGGGCAAGTCCAAGTACCCCATTATCACTGACGTTAATGATGATGTCCTATCATTTCCCCCTATAATCAACGGTATTTTAACCCAGCTCTCAGAAGAGACTAGAAACCTCTTTATAGACGTAACTGGAACCATGATGAGAGATATTAATAGCACGTTGAACATTCTTGTGACCGCATTGGCTGAAGGAGGGGCCAAGATAGAGAGCGTCAAAGTTGAGTATCCAGACAAAGTAATAACAACTCCTGATCTAACTCCCCAAACTTGGAGTATACATCCAGACTATGTCAACCGTTTACTAGGACTAAACCTTTCGCAACAAGAAATTGTTAAATCCTTGGAAAAAGTTCGAATGGAAGCTAAATTAGAGAACGATAGACTAAAAGTATTTGTTCCCGCTTATCGCCATGACATTATGCATGAGGTGGATTTTGTAGAGGAGGTGGCTATAGGGCATGGCTTGTACAATTTAACTCCCACTCTTCCCGAAACCGTGACCATTGCACAAAGTCATCCTTATCAAAAATTATCAAATTTGATGAGAAGTATACTTACGGGATTAGGGTTTAATGAGGTCATTAGTTTCACATTAACAAATATTAAAGAACATTATGAACTTATGCGAACCAGTGGTAAACCAGTGGAACTGCTTAACCCCGTAAGCTCTGATTACAACATGGTCAGAGATGCCCTGCTACCCGGTCTAATTAAGATTCTTAAAATTAACAAGCATGAAGCGCTTCCCCAAAAAATTTTCGAAGTGGGGGACATTGTATTTTATGATCCCGAAGCCGAAACCAGCGCTACGCGTAGATTGCATATAGCAACAGCTATAACCGACAGAGAAGTAGGCTTCACCGAAATAAAAACCATAGCCGAAACCCTGCTAAGGGAACTGGGATGTGAAAAGTGGAAGTTCCATCCCGTATCTTATCCAAGTTTCATAGAGGGGCGAGCTGCCGATGTAGAAGCAGATGGAAAAATGATAGGAAAAATTGGTGAGATCCATCCAGAAGTGTTAAATGATTTCGATTTGGAGTATCCCATAGGGGCTTTCGAATACGATCTTGAACCTTTCTTAGAAAGGATTAAAAAATTTGGAGGAAACTAAGAGATGAAGCCTGCAATTGTAATAATCGATATGCTTAACGATTTTATTTTGGAGGGCGCACCTTTGGAATGCGCTAAGGGACGAGAAATAATAGAACCAATAAACAAGCTCATTGAACATGGAAGAAAGAAAAACATTCCAATAATCTTCATAACTGATAGCCATGATCCAAATGATAGAGAGTTCAAAATATGGCCGCCACACGCTGTAGAAAACTCCAAGGGCTCTGAGGTTATCGATGAACTAAAACCCCAAAAAGGGGACATCATCGTTAAGAAAAAAACCTATGATGGCTTTTTCAGAACAAATCTTGATGAATTGTTAAAAGAAAAGAAAATTGACACGCTGATACTAACAGGGGTATGCACCGATATCTGTATTCTTCACACTGGCAGTAGCGCCACTCTACTCGGATACAATGTAAAGGTTCCAAGAGAAGGTGTGGCCGCGCTGACAGACGAAGATCATGAATTTGCCCTAAAACACTTGGAAAACGTACTAAAAGCAGATGTCGATAGTTTGGATAACATAATAAATCAGCTTTAGCTAAACTCTGATATAAAAAGATAAATGCCCACGAAGAGCCGTTTTCATAAGCTATTTTTTATCTCATTTTTTTTAAAAAATATTAGAAATAAATTATAAATAGAATAAATGTGCAGGCTTTGGGACAAAATTAGTTTCTCTTTCTCAAAAATCCCTTCGCTAGAACATTGAAACTCATTCTAGCCGGGTGGAGCCCAACACCCTCTATCCCGTCCGCGAAAGCTTCCGGGAATGCCTTCCTTACCATGTTGTAGGCCGCGTTCACATCCGCGTTGACCACCACACCCCTCCTCGACCGGAACAAACCCCGACTAATCCTTCTCCCCACGTACTGTTCGTGGTGTTCCAGAGGTTCACGGTCCAGGAAGCTGCACCTTGAGGTGTGGTTCTCCTCCTGCTTCACCACCGTTATTCCGGCTTCTGCCTTGTACCGGATTTGGTGCACCAGCCGGTGGAAGGGTGTCTGTACGAAGTTCTGGTTGTTCCTCCGCCCCAGATTTGAGCCCTGCTTCCACTCCTGGTTGTAGCCAACCACCA
>DXJA01000356.1 GCA_019056875.1 Candidatus Jordarchaeum madagascarense | reverse complement strand
GATTATTAGAATGATTAAAGGCTCAGCGGTGTATCTGTCTACTCGCGTTTCTCCCAGTAAGCTCTATAAACAGTTTCCATGGTCTGAGCCCTGCCTTCACAAAGAGAACATTTTGGATGCCAATACGAGTCTAGATCACCAAACTAGAGAAGAAACCTTATTTGAGTACGTTGATAGACCCAGTTTCTTAAGAAATTTATACTCCAGAATTTTAGAAGTCAAAGAAGACCATATCGCCATAATCGTGGACAGTATAGATGCTCTGAAATCGAATCTAAGGATCCCCAAGGATGATTTAAACACGGAGCGAGACGTTCTAGATATGGCGGAAAGAGTAGATGCAAATACGATTTTTATAAGTGAAGCTACTGAGGAAAGTGAACTGGACCATTTGGTTGACGGTGTTGTCAGACTGAAAAAAGAGATATGGAATGAAAGGCTTCTTAGAAAATTGTACATTGAAAAAGTTCGCAGAACCAAAATAGAAAATCCCACATACCTGTTCACTCTTAAGGAAGGCAGATTCAAGTGTTTTGATACAGGTCTTTCAATAAACTTTGTACAAAAGGAATTTCCAAAAATTGAGGAGAAGAAAAGATTAAAGATTCCAACCTTAATTCCGGAGCTGGACGAAATACTAGCCGGAGGTTATGAAAGAGGAACTTTTAATATATTTGATATAGGCGAAAATGTTGGAATGTTTCACGCTTATATCTTGAGTTCCATATTTTTGAACTTCGTTATTCAAAAGTTACCTGTTTTTAGCATCCCCTCTAAGGGCATCTTCTCCATTGATGTTTTTAGAAACGGCGTTCAAACTTATTTAGGCAATGCTTTTATGTCCTCTTTGGGTGAAAATGCTGTTAACTCTATGAGCAAATATTTTCACGTGATTTTTCCACCGTCAGGCAAATTTATGAGAAAAATTGAAACATATGACGCCGCCTATTTGAAAGGAGAAGACTTCTTAGAAGATATTCATGAGTTCATGAATCTGGCCACTAGAGTTTTAGATGATACCAAAGCGGACACCCTATTTGTCATAATGGCGAGCGATACAATGGAATACATTTATGGATCAGATAAGACTACAAAAATAATTCAAACTTGGATGGATAAAATAAGACAACTCAACGGTATTTTTATAATTCTTAACTTTGAACACGGCTCTTTAAAACGGCCCACCCATTTTGTAACAACACACTTCAAATTAGAAAATATCGGCGGAAACATTGTGTTATACGGAGAGATTCCCAAGACAAAAATGTACGTTTCAGGCCTGGACATTTTAAAAGGATATGTACAGCCAAGCTTTACACCCCTTGAGTAAAAGCATTACAGGAACATTAACAAACAGTAATATAAAGCTAATACACAGATAACATTACATTTTATTAGAAAAATTACCATCTAACATTACTCTAAGTGATTTAATGGTAATTTACCATTTATTTTATAGATTAGTTTCATAAGGCGGGGTGATATGAAAAGCTCTATCCTTGAAATGTTTGAACTGGATTATGAAGTGGTGTCAAAAAAAATTGAGGAATTTATTAGGAGCAGTGTCCAAACTTTCGGGAAGGAAGGCGTTATTATAGGAATGAGTGGAGGCTTAGACTCCAGCGTTACAACCACTTTGAGTGTTAGAGCTCTTGGTCCTGACAAAGTGTTCGGCCTTCTGATGCCGGAGAGAGACAGCGAGAAAAAATTTGTTAAAGATGCAGAGCAAGTGGCTAAAAAACTAAAAATAAATTACGAAATTTTGGATTTAACCCCAATACTGAGAAAAATTGGAATATACGAAATGCTTCCAGATAGCGTGTTCAAAAACAAGAAGTTATTAATGGAGAGATTAACAAATGCTTTAAGAGTTTCCACGTTTGAAGCCCAACCCAGCGATCTGCCAATAATTGATTTTAAGACTGGTAAACGCGCTTACTGCTACACTCTTCCAAAGGTAAGACTGAGAAGTGTCATACTCTACTATTACGGCTGTCTTAAAAAACTGCTGGTTACAGGAACACTAAACAAAACGGAATACCTAACTAGCACATACGACGAACATGGAGACGGAGCCTGCGAAACAGCACCACTCAGAAATCTTTACAAAACCCAAATAAGACAACTCGCTAAATATCTGAACCTTCCACAAAATATTTTAAATAAACCCTCATCTCCCGACTTGCTCCTAGGATCAATAGTTACAGATGAGGTTTTAACGGGTGTGAAATACGAAGTGTTAGACCCTATACTTTACTTTTTGGAGCATGGAATGAAAAATAGTGAAATAGCAGAAAGATTAGAAGTTGACGAAAGCATCGTTAAAAGGGTTGAAAACTCCGTAATCATAGCGAATCTGAGGAGAGAAATGCCCTTCGCTGCACCGATATAAAAAGTAACTCCAATTAAAAATATTTAGATATCTTATTATAGTTAACCAGTTTCAATTCAAAATTCATAAAAGCAAAGTGAAAATTTCAAAACCTCTTATTCCACTTCTTTATCATATTTTTTAAAAAACAGTCCGTGTAGCTCTCTTGCCGTTTTGAACCCTACTCCCGGAATGCTAGCTATTTCCTCCAAGTCAGCATTAACCAAATTTTTCAAATCCCCAAAGTGCTCCAGAAGCTTCTTCGCTCGAATCTCACCAATTCCCGGAAGTGACGAGACAATAAACACCAGTTGATCTTTTATTCCTTTTTTAACTCTTGAAATTTTGGGAATACGGGGTTCGTTGCCCCCCACCCTTTCATCCAGACTTTTCAAAAAAAGCGCGGTATCGAACGCTGTTTCCAGATTGATTATTTGCACAATCCCCCTCTTTCCCTCCAAGCTCTTTTTCAGTGAGGCACCGGCTAGTGATGAGAGGTAAACTTCTCTTTTAATTTTGCGGTACATTAAGGCTTCGGAAATTATTCCCTCCACTATAAGGTAGCTTACCTCGAAATTTGTACTGAGTTCGTAGAGCTGAGTGTGCAAGTGTCCGGAAGTTAAGCTGGCGATGTAATCGTTCATCTCCTTCCTCTCCACGCATAGAGTGTCACTAATCAGATAGTCGCCTACAGGCAAATCCGCAAATTTAATCATTACTCCAAATTGCTCCAATTTACCGGGCACTATACTTCTCTTTTCCCGATTATCAACAATAATCATCTAGTTAACCCCAAAAAACACATTCATGATTCCAAGTATTAAAGTATATTTACCTCTAAAAAACGCCCTATTTCTCAAAATGAAGTTCATTACAAAATTGGGAATATTATTAAAAAACTTGAAATAAAATTAATATACCCCAACAGTACTTAACTCTACTTAACTCAAAATAGTTGATTGGGAGAAAAATGGGTGAAAAAAATGGGTGGAAAAAGTAAAATATCAGAGGATAATAAAAAGGGTGAAAAAGAGCCTCTCTGGGAAAAAATTGTTGACCTTTGGAACAGCCCGCACAAAGCACAGGCACACGAAACTTGGCCTATTACCAGTGGAGTTAAAAAAGCGGAAATAATTCTCAGCAGGAATCCTATGAACTGGTATGCTTTTTGTCCCGATTGCCAAGGATACATCACAAATGTGGAACCACACCAGAACGGAGATCATTTGGAGTGCCCCTGCTGTGGATGTGAAGCGCAACTCGATTTTTCTAAGGCGTTGAAACAGTTCTAGGAGATAACGGTAAAGGCAATCAGACTTGTCTTAATGGGCGAAAAGACTCTAAAAATGAGTCGATTTGCTATTGAATTTTTATGCGTTATTCGAAACACTTATATATGATAGTATCACTTATTTTTATCGTAAAAAAAATTTTTACCGTAAAAAATATTCATGTGTGATTCATATGTCGAAAAAAAAGAAGGAAACCGAAAGAGCAAAGATTTTCGAAAAAGTCGGACTCGCCTTCAGAAACCCGGTGAGAGTGGAGATTATCAAAGAACTCTCAGACGCTCCCCAGAGACCAATAGACCTGTCAAATAAAATCGGGGTTCCGAAACAGCAGATCAACTACCATTTGCAGAGCCTCAAAAAAGGAGGAATCGTCAAAGTACATAAAGAGAAACTTCCAGAACCAGAATCCAAACCAAAAGATTTACCCGACAGGAGAGGTGTCACAATCAACGGATTGGATGAGAGTGGAGAAATCCAGGTCTCCTACGGGGTAGAGCTCACACGAAACGGTAAAAAAATCGCAAACAGTTTTGTGAAACAACTATACCTCCCGGAAGAGGAGGAAAAACCCACCAGAAAGAAGGGTGAAGAAAAAATAATTGGAAAAGAAAAATTAAAGGAGGGAGAGACGTGAAGAGTGCGAGTGTTCAGCTTGTGGAGTCTTTCTTCGACAACCCCCTGCGGTTTCTAAAACTGGAGGAACCTCAGAGACACGGAAACATGGTGGTACTGCCCCTTGTCCTCAAGGGCTCTACACTAGACTTCATCTGCGTTTCCGAAGCCGAGAAGCAGGGCAAAATAAAAATAGTGGAAACAGACAGCGTGGAATTGCTCAAAGTCATTAACAACAGTGACCAGCAGGTGCTGATACCCTTCGGGGTAACGGTGCACGGCGGGAAACAGGACCGAACAATCTGGGAACCAATACTGCTACCCGCAAGGGGTAAACAGCAAGTATTCCGCAGAGAAGGATTTGACGGAGCGAATGACGGCAAAGAAGTCATAATACCAGCTAAGTGTATCGAGCAGTCGAGGTGGAGAATTAGGGCGAACCTGAACTTTGAGCCGTCTAATATACGACTTAATCCTAAAGCAGCTTACTTGGCGATGTCTCCGGCGGGTCAGGGCGCTGTTTGGAACGAGATTCAAGAACTAAGGGATCAAATAAAGGTGGAGCAAGGAGCCGCCCCTACCCAGAGTTATCTTGACATCACAAGGAACAAGCAGAAAAAAATAGACAGTCTGGTTAACAAGTTTGAGAATGTTAATGACCAGTGCGGTGTCGCAGTTTTCATAAACGGAGAATTCATCGGAATAGAGTTCTACGCGAATCCCAATGCCTGGCGAGTGATGAGCAAGGAAATACTCGGAGCCTTTGCCGTGGAAGCGATTAGAGACGAAGACAAACCTGCAAAAGAGATCAAGGACCATTACCACAATTTATTCATCAACACTTTTAGAAACAGTGGAATGAACTTCACAGTCAGAAAGGGTCACGGTCTCGGGGACGTCGTGGAGTTCAATTCGCAAGACGGCAAGTGGCGGGGAATCACCCTAGCACACGAGAACACAATGGTGCAATTCTACCTAGTCAAAAGAGAAGACACGGACAAAACAGCAAAAATTGAAAACAACCAACAATACAGACAGAGAATCATTCCACAGCCCTTTCGAATACCCCAGAGAAGATAATCAACCCAACCGGTTGCAGAAGATCCTTTAAATAAGCATAAAGAGATCTTCCCCTCTTTTTTTGAATTTTTTTTCAGCAGCACAACGAATTAACGCGATTGAGGGAGATCCAGTATATGCTGCAAACCACGCATATATCAATCGCATAACTCGGATAATAAATTAAGAGTGCTGCACCCATTTGGATCATTTGTTTATCCAAAAAGAGGGAAA
>DXJA01000355.1 GCA_019056875.1 Candidatus Jordarchaeum madagascarense | reverse complement strand
TTTACTTGTCGACTTGGTATGTTGTTTTGTGTTTTAAGTATAGTGTGGATTATGTTTTTTAATTTTTTATGTATTTTTTTTTTTTCCATGAAGTTCTTTGAGCGGCGTGCGGTTCGAAACAGAAAATAGATATGATGTATTAAAAAGCAGGTTTTTTCTCTCTTCAATTGAGATGGATGGTCTGGGTTTTTTGGGGGCTTTGAGAAATAATTGGAGTGTAATGGTTCCCTTAATCAATTGGGTTCCTGAATTTTTGAAAGGTCTTGTAAAGTTTCACGTCTTTCTGCGTAGTATGTGTACGGCGAGAGCTGAGCCTGCTAGTGCGCACCCGATTAGCACGGCGATTATCACGATGGTTTTTCCGCCGTCCTGCGTACTCTGAACAACAGAAAGAAACGCTGTTAGTAAAGGAAGTAAACTTTCTGTGAATGTTTCCATGTGGGATGTGGACATATCAACCATCCGGTGACCGTAACCCGAAACCCAAACCTCAACACTCAAACCCGAAGAAACCACCCCCGAATAGCGACGGTAAGGCACCGGTATCCAATCCGTCAAACCATCAACATCCGTAGACTCATTACTACCCCCATACCCCGCAGACGCATACACATCAACACCATCACTAGCCACACGGACATCCACACCCGAAACCCCGACACCATCCCCATCAACCACCCGTATCCGCAGAAAATTGGAAACAGTACTCCCCGTCAAGTCGTTACCCACACAACCAGCACCCAAAAGGTATCCCTGAACCGAACAGTTCACAGCATCATTACCAAACAAATCATTGTTATTCGAACTATCATTCACATAGAAACCATAATCACAGTTTATAACCGTATTACCTGTAAGATTATTATTCGAACTCTCCAAATTGGACTATTTACCCACTTCCACAGATCTATACATAATTCTGCTCTCATATGTGGGGTTCCAAAGACTCGACTATCACAACCAAGTCATACTCCCGATACTAAAAGAAGAAAAATCGGACGGTAGCTCTCAAACTATATGGAAAATTGGTAGTGCAGGATTTGACCCATATAAAATAGATGATGAAAAGAAACCAGATCTAATAGAATTAGATAAGATAGGATATCCGGTCTACCGAGAGTCATTTATCAATAAAAAAGGTGAACTAGATTATAAATCAAAATTCTTTATGGATGGTGACCGAAAGAGAACTTTCCAAGAACTCAATCCTGATGAATTAAAGTATGTGGAAGGTATACACCTTAAAAAAGGAGAAGACGTAGAATCGGATAAGGTTACACCCTACGTATTTAGGGAGGTTTTCCATGGAAAAGTTGATGGTGTACCTGCACCCAGTGAAAAGTCGAAAATATTTGATGAAGTATCAAAATTGAATTGGGTAAAAATAGAGGGAAAAAGAAGTAAAGGTTATTACGAATTCTGTAATTGGGTTCTTGAATATCTTAATTTGGACCTAGGTGGTAGGGTGGGCCAAGAAAAAGCGGTGTTTATTAGTGAAGCCGTTAGAACACTTTGCACCCATACTGTTTTCAAAGTACTTGAACTCCGCGATAAACTGGCAACCGAAGACTTCATACCCGTCCTAGGATTAGTTGACACTTACTTCCTTGTAGAAGCCTATGATGCTGACACCGAGAAAGGCGCGATGAACTGGTTTGGCAAATTCCACAAAGATTTAATTGAAAAGATTAAGGAGGGGAATGTCTTTGAGGTGATTAGTAGTGGCTTTTACCAAGCGCTGGAATACATTTCAAACAAACTAGCCAACAATCCCAATTTTGAAACACAGGGACGGCTGCTACACGCTATGGTAAAACTGGGAAAGAATCTAGATACTATGGCCATAATAAGGCCCGAAACCCCATTTTGGGCCGATGCTAAGATGAGATTCACTGATACACTGGCTAGAAACATGAAATCAAGGCTGGACGCAATCAAAAAAGAATTTGATTCATCTATTTTAGCAAGATTCCAAAACGGAATGTCGTTATCGGGACATTTGTACATACACCAAGAGTACGCAATGCAGTTTATAGCTTGGCTGCAATACCAAGGAAAAACCCCTGATGAAATAGCAAAACTAACCGGGTTCAAACCTAATCAAGTGGACGCCTATCTAAACAAATGGGAATCGGACTGTAAAAATAATAAACTCAGTGAACAGGAGGCGAGAGTAAAAGCTACATCTGTATTGGACAAAATCTGTCAAGGCCCGGCTCTGAAAAGCCTCAAAAGCTATTTCACTGCAAATAACCTAATAGCTACTGGTGGTAAAATGGTCGTGGGGGGAGGCATGGGAGCTGCACATGTTGCACCTTTCATCACAATAGTGGCTCCAGTCCTGCAGGCAATAGGCTACACTCTAGTAGCCGTCTTGGAGGCATGCACGCTGAGTCCCATCTATGACTTTAGCAACCCTGACCTTGACTTCACCGACCCCGAAAACTACTATTACGGTGGCTGCATAACCTGGAGCATGATGAACCCCGATACAAATATTGCATTGGCGATTCTGATGGCTGCCGGTGTCTACCTCACGGATTACATGGAGTTCGGAAGCGGCGCGTTCCAAGGTGTCAGGTGCGGCATAGATATGGACTGGGTGAACGTGGTACTTGCGGGAATGCAGGGTGGAATGATGACTCTGGGAATGGGCTACGTATCGGAAGACACACTCGCTGACCTCTTCAAACCCCTACTTCCCATATTCGGAGCTCTAGCTGGCTTACAGTACGGCGGACCCTTAGGTGCCTTAATTGGTCTCGGGGCTGGAGGAGCGGTGGGCGTGGTTTCTATGCTGCCGCAGGTGGATCAGTTTTATAAGGAGTACATTTGGCCCGCGGCAAAACTGATGATCGGAACTTCACTCATGGGTAAGGTGACAACCGTGCTCACAAGCGCGCTTGCAAACATGGCTGCAATGACCGGGATAAATGCGTTGGAGAACGCTTGGGTAAACAACGTAATGGGGCTACCATGGATGCAGGACGTAACACTGGACTTCACAGCATTCCAGGAGTACCTTCCCGGATACGGATTTGCAGGATATGATTACATAGCCAACTACATAACCCACTACATATACGGAATGTATTAGCAAAGCCACATAATTATCTCATCTTTAATTTTTCCATATATTAAAAAAGGTTAGTTGTTTTATTGAATTTTAATTCAGGTGCATAAAACAAAAAGAGAGTTTAAATCCCATAAAAACTGTACTGTCTCATTTTTGATTTTTTACTTTTGGGGTTGGTGTTTTTTTTTCTTTCTATTTTTTCCAGGGCGTGTTTTGCGGCTTCGCGGACCCATTTGCCGTACCAGTCGTCGTTTGTGCTGTCGGATGGCAAATCAAAATTTAGTGCCCAAGTGATGGCTTCCACTGCTCTTTCGTCTCCTATGTCGCCTAGAGCGTTTATTGCGGCGATTCGCATGTCTTCACTTCCTTCATAAATAATTTTAATGAGGGGCTCAACAGCTCTAGAGTCACCGAACTCCCCGAGAGCACGTATGGCGTCCTCAGTGCCTCCTTTATTTTTTACATATCTTATTAGGGGTTCTACTGCTCTCTTATCCCCTATCTTCCAGAGGGCCTCAGCTGCATCAACTCGAACCCAGTTGTATTCGTCTTCTTCCATCGCCACTATTAGGGGTTCTACTGCTCTCTTATCCATGATTTTTCCGAGTGCTCCGACTGCGTATCTTCGAACTTCCCGGTTCTTGTCTTTTAGTGCTTGTATGAGTGGTTCTACGGCGCGTTCATCTGCCATTTTTCCGCCGAGAACTCCTGCTGCTGCCCGTCGAACTTTGTCTTCTTCGTCTTTTAGTGCCTGTATGAGTGGTTCCAGAGCCTGTTTGTCTCCGATTGCTCCAAGGGCTGAAGCAGCGCTTCTTCGCACTTCTCCGTCCTGGTCTTTTAGTGCCTGTAGGAGTGGCTCCAGCGCCCGCCTGTTCACCGTTTTTCCTTGGCTGCGTTGGTAATACAGTATTTTTTCAAGTGCGTGTGACGCGTTTATTCGTACTTCTCCTTCCTCGTCTTTTAGGGCTTGGGTGAGTGGTTCCACAATTCTCTCGTCGTTTATAAATGATTGGAGGAGTTTTGATGCTATTCTTCGCACTTCGGGGTCCTCGTCTTTTAGTGCTTGGGTGAGGCGTTCCACTGCGTTTTTGTCTATTTTCATTTCGATTGCGAGGAGGGTGTATTTTGCGTTTTTTCGAACTTCTTCATCCTTGTCATTCATCGCTTGTTTGAGGGGTTCTATTGCTCGCTCATCAGCTATGTATCGTAGGCCTTTTGCTGCTATTCGTCGGACCTCAGCATTCTTATCCTTCAGGGCGTATATGAGTGGTTCTACTGCGTCCTTGTCATTCATATTGCTAAGGAACTGTGCTGCTTCTTTTCTCATATCTACTGGTCCGTAGCTTAGCTTTCTGATTGTGAATTTTATGCCCACCATGGGTACCTCCACGCATTTTGCATTTTCTGCAGAGTTTTAGTTACACCAGCCCTCAAGTATATTATCTATTACTATTCCTTATATATACCGCTCCTGCTTTGCGGAAGGCGGATATTGGTGTTTCTATGGGGATTACTGGTACTGATGTTGCTAAGGAGGCTTCGGAGATGATTCTGGTTGATGATAATTTTGCTTCCAGTG
>DXJA01000354.1 GCA_019056875.1 Candidatus Jordarchaeum madagascarense | reverse complement strand
GTTAATAATGGTGAAATGCACGGCTCATATACATTTACCCGACGGTATTATGCCACTTGAATGGGTTGCCGTTTGGTTTATAGTAACTGCAGGCATACTTGTTATAAGCCTCTACATGATAAGAAGGAAAGGGGCTTCTCAGCGGCAGATAGTACTATTTGCGCTTCTCACAGGCCTCCTATTCATTATAATGCAGATACCTATTCCAGCACCCCTCGGAGGAACACACCTCAATTTCACACCCCTGGCAGGTATACTAGCAGGTCCATGGTTTGGAGCAATAATTGTATTCTTAATAAACATCTTTAGCGCTGCCATAGGCCACGGCGGGGTTACGGTCATAGGAGCGAACACGGTAATTCTCTTTGTTGAAGTCGCTGTGGCTTACTTTATATATTTAGGTTTGAAACGCTATCTCAGAAGGAGAGATTTGTCTGCAGGCATAGCCACTTTCACGGCTCTCATTCTTAGTACTTTTCTGGCGGTTGTTATTGTTACCTTCTCTGGTGGTTTCCAGCAATTTCAAACCGCGCTTATTAACTTCATGGATAACCCTTTGATTCCTCTTCCGCAAATATTTCCACACGCACTAGAACCTATAGGAAATATGCTCTTGGGATGGCTCATCGAACCGATTTTCGGCCCAATCATACAAATCAACACCTATTATGCGATTTCCAATGCAATTATAGCCAGTACAAACGCGTTCAACGCTTTTCTGGCTTCTATGCTACCTGTTAACACTATTGTTGCGGCTATAGAGGCGGTAATAACAGCAATAATTGTTGAAACTCTAGGTAGATCGAGACCTGACATTCTGGAGGAATCAGTGGTAGTTGATGAAGCTTTCGATTAGTAGAGAAGGTGACATACTGTTTAGAACTTCACATAAGACAACTATCCAACTTTGTTTGAGTGGGTTAGCCACTCATTTTCTATTTAGTATAGGATAAAGGTGTCAGAGTTAGGAGATGTTTACATTAGAGTTGCATTCTTTGCTTCCTAATCCCATGATTATTGATTACTACTCAACTAAAGACACAGTACTCCACAGATTACACCCTGTTGTTAAGCTTGTTTTTTCTATTGCTATGGTTTTGACTATAGTGTATCTTCAGACTCCTCGCTTAATCTTAGTTTTATCAGTTTTAGTTTGGATAATGTTTGCTATTGCGAGGTTGCCCCTTGGAAGGCTGCTTATCTGGAGCGCTATGCCCACATTCTTTGTTGTGTCGATTGTGATATTTCTACCTTTTATTGGATATGGTTGGGAGTACATTTTCACAGTTATGATTAAGGGGATAACCGCCGCTTGGTACATGTTCTTACTCATTTTATCAACTCCCACCATGAGCCTGGGAAAGTACGTGTCTCGAGTTCTTCCTTCTTGGCTCTCTGATGCGTTCTTACTATCTTTAAGATATATTTTCTACTTTTTTGGAGAGACTCAGAAAACGTTTATAGCGGCAAATTCGAGGCAAGGAGAAGGGATTCCGTGGGGTAAAAAGATCAAACTTTTTGGATTAATGATAGTTAATCTGATTTTAAAGGGATACGATAAGACAGAAAAAGTGTATGTTGCTATGAAGTCGAGAGGCTATACAGGTCGTATGAGGCTCGTATCGGATGAAAGGTTTAGGGTACGAGACCTAGCATACCTTTCGCTGGCTATAGTGATACCTTTAGTTCTGATATATTTGGAAATGGTGATGGTATTATGAATATTGCTATTAGAATGGAAGATGTGAAACACAGGTATCCGGATGGAACGCCCTCACTATACGGAGTGGATCTGAGTATAGAGGAAGGTAATTCGGTAGCCATACTGGGAGCTAATGGGTCCGGAAAAACCACTCTTCTTTTACACTTGAATGGCACCCTACACCCCATTGAAGGCTCCGTCTATATCTTCGGGAAAAAGATTACGAAGAAAAACGTGGATTACGCTAGAAAAAATGTTGGTGTTATTTTTCAAGAGTCCGATGACCAGCTTTTTATGCCAACGGTGATGGATGACGTAGCCTTCGGAGCATTAAACATAAAACCCAAAGAGGAAGCCTTAGAAGAAACAGAGAAGCTCCTTAATGAGTTAGACTTGTACAAGTTCCGAAAAAAGGTTCCACACTTCCTGAGTGGAGGCCAGAAGAAACTGGTGGCGCTGGCGGGCGTCCTAGTTATGAGACCAAAAATCCTAGTCATGGATGAGCCAACGGCAAATCTGGACTTTGAAACGAAGAATATGATAGTCTCAATCATTAAAAGATTAAAAAAGGAATACAAATTCACTCTAATTTTTACTAGCTTTGATGTGCAAATAATTCCAGTACTCGCAGACAAGGTGGCAATAATGAAGAAAGGCAGGGTAATCGCATACGATGAAACAAGAAAAATTTTAACCGATGAGGATTTGCTCAAGCAAGCCGGAGTCGAACCCCCACCATTTGTTCGACTGGCCAAAAGACTCAGATTCGATAGGATACCCTTAACACTAGAAGAAACGGAAGAAGAATTCCAAAAAATGGAACCTGCTTGGGAAACAAAATTGGAACAAAAAATATACGTCAAGTAAAAAACAGAAATTGTTTAAACACAAAATACTAATGTTATTTGAGGCTTAGACAGTTAACAATGGGAGTCTCCCCAAAAAACATTAAAAGTTTTTATCTTGCTTCGAATCCCATTTTCCCCGGGTTCATTATATTATTGGGATCTAAT
Organism: Candidatus Jordarchaeum madagascarense; assembly: GCA_019056875.1. Classification (GTDB taxonomy): domain Archaea; phylum Asgardarchaeota; class Jordiarchaeia; order Jordiarchaeales; family Jordiarchaeaceae; genus Jordiarchaeum; species Jordiarchaeum madagascariense. Next base: position 1,133 of record DXJA01000354.1, on the reverse strand, counting down.
GCCTTTTTGATTGCTTCTAGTGCTTTGAATCCGGCTTCTCCGTACTCTTTTCTCATCCATTTCGCTCGGGAGAGGCCGATGCCGTGATGGTGAGCAACTGATCCCCCTATCTTGTGGCAGGCTTCTAAACCAAGGTCCCAGACGTCGATGTACGTTCTTAGAGCCTTTTCTCTGTCTGGCTCTTGGTAGGCGAAGATTATGTATATACTGCCTCCCTCGGAGTAAAAGTGGGAGAAATGGGACATTATGAAAACGCTGGGATACTTTGCGATTATAGCTTCCTTCACGACGTAGTAGAGGTCTTCCAGCTTATCCCAGGTTGTGACCACATCGATGGTGTCAGCTACTAGGCCCATTTTCTGCCGGTCGGGGTGTGGGAAGTACATGTCGTATCTGTGGTTCCACCAGTATTCCGCTAGTTGCTTGTCCACCTCTTTGCCCTCATTTTTGACAACTATTTCTGTTGTTATTTTGTCCTCAAAATCCACGATTTCCTTTACTCCGTCAAAGGCTAGAATCAGGTAGCACGCCCCGGGAGGTAATTCAAGTTTTCCCTTCAACGTGAAAACGGTGTCCAGTTCATCGTATAGTCTTATAACTGCAGGTTTCAGACCCTTTCTGAAGATTTGTCTTACTGTTTCAAGGCCTGTTTTAAGGTCTTTCATTATGAATGCTTTAAATCTTCTTTCCTCGGGGAGGGGATGCAGTCTTAGGGTTATCTCGGTCATTACTCCTAGTGTTCCCTCGGAGCCTATGAATAACTGGTTTAGATTGGGGCCTGTGGCAGATCTGGGTGTAGTTTTGGTACGCATGATTTCACCGTTTGGCAGTACTACCTCCATTGAAAGGGTTATGCCGGTGGGCTCCCTGCGAAGCGTCAAGGCAGCAGCGAACGCGTAAGACTGCCAGGTTCGGATAGAATCGCTGGCCCGACGCCCACCCTTCGGGGTGGGCCGTCTCTTGGCGGCCATAGCTCAATCGGCGGAGCGCCTGGTTGTGAGCCAGGAGGTTGAGGGTTCGAGGCCCTCTGGTCGCCTGTGCGCTAATGCGTGGGTGGGCGGCCTACTCGGCGCTGGAGGCTACCTTGTTCCAGGGCGGCCTCCACATCGGCGACACTGGCAAGCCAGACCCCC
>DXJA01000353.1 GCA_019056875.1 Candidatus Jordarchaeum madagascarense | reverse complement strand
GACTAACTGGCGGCGACGACTGAAACTAAACGCGTTCAGCTTCAAGGCGGATACATGTGTTGTTTGGCATTAAATCTTTCTGCTGTTGTCAACCCCTGTTTGGCAAAAAATATCTTTAAGGAGTGAAAAATATTAAAATTATGAAGCTTATAGAAAGGTTAAAATACGGTATTGTAACATTGCCAAAATCTATTGGGATGAGGCTGTTGTCTCAAAATTCTAAAATCGTGTATATTTTACTCGGCTGCGGACCGGGCTCAATTGCAAAAACGGTATTGCTCCCCGCAACTCCTACGTGTACCAACAGAATCTTAGGATTTTTAAAAAAATCCGAAACTAAAGGCCAAACACACCTGGGAAAAGTAGATTCTTTAGACGTGTCTGTGGTTCCGACGGGAATTGGTTGCCCATCGGTTGCTATTATCCTTGAAGCATTACACAGGGCTGACGTGAAGACTGCGATCAGGATAGACTTCATAGGTGGTTTGGTTGAGAGTATAGATATAGGTGATATAATTATTGCGGATTCAGCTTTTAAAGGAGATGGCACCACTAGGCACTATATGAAGGGTGATAAGATAGAGGCTAATTCCGAATTAACAAACTTGCTTATTAAAAAGTCCAAAGAATATGGAAAGAATGTATTTGTGGGTCCGGTTTGGACTGATGATGCTCTTTTTCGAGAGACTCCTGAACTCTGTAAACAAGCGGTGGAAAAAGGATGTATAGGGATAGATATGGAGTGTTCAGCGGTCTTCACTCTAGGGAAAATCTATAATATGAAGACGGCGGCAATAATGGTTGTAAGTGATAAGCCGGGAACGGAGAAAAGTTTTTGGAACGTCGAAAAGTTTGTGGCAGAACTTTTGGGGGGACTAGACGCTGCCATAAGGATCGCCCTCAATACAGTCATAAGCCTTAAAGATAGTTAGAGTGATGGGTATTGGAGGATTTTGAATGATGTGGGATGTAATTATTGTGGGCGGCGGACCTGCAGGACTTGTTTGTTCGGAAAACCTGGCTTCATGTGGTTTAAATGTTCTTGTTTTGGACGATAGAGATGAGCCCAATATGGATAAGCTCTGTGGAGGAATGCTCACAGAGAGAGCTTTACGTGAATTTTCTTTAGATGAAAATATTCTGGAAAGGGAGATTTGGGGGGTTACCGTAGCCTATCGAGAGGGAGAATCTTTTACCATAGATTATGATGAAAGAGTCGGGGGTAATGTTCACCGCACAAAACTCGGTAAATACCTGGCCCAAAGAGCGCTTTCCAGTGGTGCGGAAGTAAGGTCAAAGGAGCGTGTTAAAAAATTAAAGATACGACAGGACTACGTGGAGCTATCAGCATCTGAAACATATCAAACCAAAATGGTCGTAGGAGCAGATGGCGTAAACTCCATCATCAAAAACTTGTTGAATCCAATGGATGACCGAAAATCTCTAGGTTTCTGCGTACAGTATTTGATGAGTATGGAGCCCGAACTGATAGATGAAAGGTTTGGACAAAGAAATGAATTCTACTACGGTGGCGACGTATCACCTTTTGGATACGCTTGGATCTTTCCAAAGGGCGACTGTCTGGCTGTGGGTGTGGGGGCGCTTCTTTCAAGAGTGGAAGAAAACTTGAAAGTCTATCTTGAAAATTTTGTTAAAAGGCATCCCGTCGCCTCCAAGAAATTAGCAGGGTCAAAAGTGATCAGATTTGATGCTGCTTTAGTTCCTCTTTCAGGCTTTACTTCTAAAATTTATTCAAATCACGTAGTTCTCATTGGAGACGCTGCAGGCACCGTATCCCCAATCACTGGGGAGGGCGTGTATTATTCTATGATAAGTGGAAAGATAGCGGCAGAGGTTATCAACAAAGCATTCCAAAAAGATAATTTTGGCGAGAAATTTTTGTCAGTTTATAAGAAAAAGTTGAAAAAACAGATAGGCCGCGAATTAAAATGGGGTATTTGGCTCCAAAACTACTTCTTGAAAGGGCAGTCCTCTAATGTGGGGATCGGGATCATGTCTAATAAGGGTATGCAAAAACTAGTAGGCGACCTCCTAATGGGAAGGAAGTCTTACACCCAAATATTAGTTCAAGCAATACCCTACTGGATAAAAAACAAGATTAGGAGTACAGTCAGCGGCTAATGGTAAACCCAGTGTTAGTTTAAATTAGTGTTTCTTTTCCTGTAGTAATAAGCACCACTGCCTCTTACTAAAGGTGTACAGTTCATCCTGATAGAAATACTAAAAAGAGTGTTTACTCATAGAGGTACTTGGATGATAAAACTGACCTGCACTGAGCCCGTCAAGCTATGAGGAAATGCACCTATTTTGATCATCCATCAATAAACTTTTTCTTACCACTCCCTATTCACTTTACTTAAATCAACATTTAAAAACGAACTGCTGTATTGCAAACTCAATAAACTAAGAATATATACTAGCTAGATTTTATGGACTAAAATGGCGTGAAATTTATTGTGTTAATCATTTAAGAATGTGTATGGGTGTGTCTATGAAGGTTAATGTTCGAGCTTTGTCTTCACTCAAATATTCCGCTAAAAGGAGTAAAATGTCTTTAAATATCGACGACGGGGCGACGTTTCGCTTTCTTCTTAATTTAATACTTGCAGTTGATGAGAAGCTTTTTAATGCTATTCTGGATCATGAGGGCGAGTTGAATCCGGGCATAATAGTCCTGATAAATGAGAGAGATATAGATGTGCTTCAAGGGCTGGATACAAAATTAAGTGATGGGGATGATGTGGTTTTTCTTTCAGCTATTCACGGCGGTCTTGTTTCGGCTGGTTTCTAATTTTAACTATTCTTAT
>DXJA01000352.1 GCA_019056875.1 Candidatus Jordarchaeum madagascarense | reverse complement strand
TAAATTGATGAATCAAAAAGTTGAAAAATAATTAACATAACGATTTTTAATGGTGGATTAAAAATTGGTTTTTTAGTTATCCTTTTTTTTGGCTTTTTCTATGGGTGTGTATACTTTTATTCTTGGGTTTTGGTCTACCAGTTTTATTTTTCCTTTGTGCTCTAGGTCGCTAATTATTTCCTTTGCTAGGCTTACTCTAATATTATACTTTCCTGAAATGCTTGTGGGAGTAATCACTTTCATTTTTAGCATTTCTTCTTCTATCGTTGATTTTAGTTCCTCGTCCATAATTATGTTCCTGACTTGTTTTTCTACCACTTTGGGTTCCTTTGTCCATTTTTTCTTACTCATTTTGTTCACCACCAGTTATCTAAGAACAATTACTGTTCTAATTAAAAGTATTTCTATCGCCGTTCACTTGGAAGGATGGTTTTTGTTTTTCTTTATATTTTTTAATTACAAGCAATTTACGAGGGTTAACTATTTTAATAAAAAAATTATTTATTATTACCCTAATAGTTTCTTAAAGCTAAGTCCAATTAGCATTTGTAGCATTATTTGGAGGAGAATTTTTTGGAAGAAATCCAGAAAAAAGCTTTAGCACACGAACTTTCAGAACAAGAAAAGGTATGGCTATTGAGAATGGAGTTAAAGGACTTGAATATAGCATTTATAACCTCGATCATAGATAAATTTGGAGATGAGGGCCTAAGATTTTGTAAAGAATTAATCAAGAACCGGCTGAGCAGCCTTCTCTTGGGCTATAAACAATTCTTCAATATATTGGGTGATGAAGCGATTTCAATTGCTGCACTGATTATATCAAGACGCGCCCTTCTGGGGGAAGACTACCATATTTTAGAATTCGGTTCAAAAAATTGTGAAATTGACATAAAAAATTGCCCTTTTATTAAAACCAAGAGTAGCTTTGAAGTGTGTGAAATATTTTCTGAAGGAGAGAACAAAGCAGCGAAAATGATCAATCCAAAAGCAGATGCCACTTGCCGTAGATTAACAACTAAAAAGCGACCACAGTGCCGATTAACAATTAAAATTGCAGATTAGTTCATGGTTATGATTAGGATGACCAATTAAATTATAGTGGAAAATTTATTGTGTCCCTCTGGGATGATTATTGGCTAATTTAGGTTTGGTTCATTTTATCAAACTTTAGATTTTCAAAGATTTTTTTATCTATTTCGCTGCGTTCCGATAGACGGATCTCTCTGATTTTGCGGGTGTAGTCCAAATTCAGGTTTGCAATGATAATTTCCTCTTTATTAGATGCTTTGGTTAATTCTAGCTTTGAGGGACTTTCGTATCCCTCCTTAAAATCTGTTATCAGACTTGAACCGGGCCATGTTTCACCGCGCTCATTGCTTACCGCGTTGACAGCAACTATGGGAATCCTGTTTTCAAGAGTCCTAGCCTTTAGGTAAATATGCCAGTTCTCTATACCTGATGATGATATAAATGCCGGATTAAATATTATGTCCGCCCCTTTTAATGTCAATATTCTGGAAACTTCGGGAAAAGCCAAGTCAAAACATATTGTCATTCCTACTTTACCGAATTCGGTTTTACAGGGCTCCAATAAGGTTCCCGGAGTGAAAATCATTTTTTCGAATTTATAAAGGTGGATCTTTTTATGTATGCCAATACAATTCCCGTTTCTATCGAATAGTCTGGAAGTGTTGTAATAGCTTTTTTCCTGGTTCTCCCAAATAGAGCCGCCTAACACGTAGACACCGTTTTCGCTTGCGATTCTTTCAAGACATTTTATACTGGGACCATTCTCATCCTCCGAATCTTTTAAGGGATCGCCGTTCTTAATGTTCCACTTCTCCGGAAAACATAAAACGTCCACTTCTTTATTGACCGCCTCTTTAGCGAGTTTAAATGCTTTCTGAAGGTTTTTTTCTTTTGTTTCTTCTTTCAAAATCTGTATCGCGGCTATCTTTACTTTTGACATTTCTTAAAAACCACCCGGACTCGTACTCTTTAACAGTAAAACGATATTCTTATAGATGTTACCCTACATTTTAAGTTAAAAACATAAAGACACTTGTCTTACTATTTCTATAAAACTCATAAAAATATTTTAAAATTCGGAGGTTCCATCTTGAGGGACTTGCTAACAGATATTGTTGATTATGGCCAAAATCAAGGAGCCGAATTCGTAGAAGCTAGATTACTAAGCTCGGATGCAACTGTATTTCATATGGAAGACGGAAGAGTAGAATCGGTTAAACAGGGTATTGAATCGGGTTTCGCTATCAGAGTCCTAGCTCGTGGAAGTTGGGGTTTCGCCACTGTTAACACCAAGGCCGCATTAAGGGAAGCAACTGAAAAAGCTGTTAAAACAGCGATTGCTACTAGCAGAAACATTAAAGAACCGGTGACCCTTTCTGAGAGCGAAAGTGTGGAGGACAAGGTGATAATAAAACCTGACGTAAATCCTAATGATATTCATATTGAGGAGAAGTTGAAAATATTTTTCAAGCTTAATGATTGCGTTCTTAACTATGACAAGACTATTCGGAGTTGTACCATAAATTATGCGGACATAATAGGGAAAAAATGGTACGTTAATAGTGAGGGAACCATTATTGAACAGGACCTTCTCTATGTTTGGAGTAGGGTATTTGCAACTGCGCGAAAAGGTGAAGTATTCGCTTCAAATAGAGAAGAATTAGGATCCACTAAAGGATTCGGTTTTTTGAAAGAAACTTCTCCCGAGAGTATAGGTGAGCGTCTTTCTGAACGTCTTATGAACCAAATTAAAGCCAAATCTCCAAGAGGCGGTTCATTTACTGTTGTTCTGGGATCAGATGTAACAGGTACATTTGCACATGAAGCCTTTGGTCATCTTGCAGAGGCAGATCTCACCCTTTCTGGAAGTGTCCTCGCCAAAAACTTGGGAATGCAAATTGCATCCCCTCTCGTAACCATTTATGACGATGGTACAATTGAGGGGGGATTTGGTAGTTTCAAATATGATGATGAGGGAGTAAAATCTCAGAAAACAGTCCTTCTAAAGGATGGATACGTGGTCGGATTAATGTATGATAGAGAACACTCTTCCAAAATGCAGAAACTTGAGAATCTAATGGTGCCAACAGAGATGGTCGCCCAATTTAATTCAAAGCCAACCGGGAATGCACGTGCAGAGGACTTCCGTACACCCCCCTTAATTAGAATGAGAAATACTTACATTGAGCCCCGGGATTATTCCTTTGAAGAACTTCTCGAAGATATTAGTTTCGGCTACTATCTGGTCAGCTTTAGAGGGGGTCAAGCTAATCTGGATGGAACTTTTCAAGTAGGAATTCAAGAAGCCTACGAAATCGTAAACGGCGAACTGGGAGAACCGGTGAGGAATGTCTCAATAAGTGGAAACACTTTAGAAACGTTAAAACAAGTAGACGCTGTAGGTAAAGATTTTGAACTACTTAGTGGTCGCTGCGGAAAGGGACAGGTAGCATTCGTGGGAGACGGAGGCCCGCCTCTTAGAGTTAAAAATCTCATTGTAGGAGGAGCGGATTAAATGAGTGAAATTTTGGGTAGTGTGGAGGGTGTAATCCCTCTAGCGGAGCAGATGGGTGCAGATGAAGTAGAAGTGTTTGTTGCATCCGGTAAATCTTTTGAAATAGAGGTTAGACTCGGACAGATAACAAGCAGTCATAGTACTATAGACAGTGGGGTTGGAATTCGAATTGTCATCAATAAAGCTGTTGGTTTTGGCTTCTGTAATAGTCTAGAGAAAAAGAACTTAGAAGAAATCACCGAAAAAACAGTACAAATCGCTAAATCCAGCAAGCCTGACGATAGTTGGTCCGAACTTCCTTATCCCAGTTCTTTTCCGTTGGTTAGAGGAGTATATGATAAAAGGATTACCGAACTCTCGGTGGAAGACATAGTTGAGATAACGGATAGAATGCTTCAGGCGGCCAATGAGTATGATAAGAGAGTGATGCCCTACTGGGGAGGAGCGGGTTCAGGATATGCGATACACGCAATTATAAACAATCACGGAGTAGAAGGAAATGAAAGGAGCACAATGATAGGATGCATGATGGGAACCATCGCCCGAGAGGGTGACCATGTTTCACCTGAATGTGGCGAGTCAGATTACAAACGTTATTTTAACATTGATCCAGAGCATGTTGGTCGAGAGGCGGCTCGACAGGCAATTGATTCTCTTAAACCTAAAAAAGCAGAGACGGGATCTTATTCGGTTATATTGTCTCAAGACGCTCTAACCAGCCTTTTAGGTTACACTTTTGTCCCAAGCATCAGCGGTGATAATGTAGTTAGAGATAAATCGGCTTATAAGGATAAAATAAATACCTTGGTTGCTTCCGAAACTTTAACTATTGAGGACGATGGGATAATGGAAAGGGGGCTTAACACCTATGCCTTTGACGGCGAGGGTACGCCGACCCAAAAGACGCCAATTATTCAAAATGGAATCCTAAAAAGTTTTATTTTTGACAACTACTTTGGAAAAAGAGCTGGAACCAAATCAACAGGAAACGCTAAAAGAAAGGGTTACGCTTCAACACCTAGTATAAGTCCCGCAAACTTATGTATCAAAGAGGGCGATAAAAGTCCCGATGAAATGATATCTGAAATAAACAATGGGTTTTTTATCCGTGATGTGCAGGGGGCACATTCTAGTAACTCAGAGTCTGGTGAAGTGAGTGTAGTAGCGACTCCCTGTTGGAAAATAGAAAAAGGTGAGATTAAAAATCCGGTTAAAGGG
>DXJA01000037.1 GCA_019056875.1 Candidatus Jordarchaeum madagascarense | reverse complement strand
CAGTGTATTAGCTACTAACAACTTTAGCAGTATCGTTAATATTTTTAAAGAGGGGTTAGCCGATGAACTCTTGTGATTTTCTTCCTTCGGGTGTCCGAAGGTATCTGGATGAGGCTTTTTCCTTGCTTTTTTCCCAGCTGGGGGCTGATAATGTAGTAGCTTTGTATATATTTGGGAGTGCGATTGGTGGGGAAAGATATGATACTAGTGACTTGGACTTACTAGTGGTGCTGGATAATAGAGTTACTTCTGGGCAAATTAAGCATATTAATGGTCTGTTGGAAAGCCTTGAGATTAAATATAACCTTGTTTCGGGGGATTCTTCGTTTATCGGAAGGGTTTTGAGGGCAATAGAGAAATGTACGGGTATGTTTGAGTCTCATTTTGTTTGTAGGAAAAATGATTTATTAAAAGGGGATTTCGTCCGAGTCTTTAAAACGAGTCGCCTCCTGTCTAAACTTCTGGCTCCCTCATCAATCGTTTTTGGCAGTGTTCTTAGCAGAATGAAGAAAGTGTACGGAGAAGACATCCATAAAGAGGTGGTTATATCGAAACCAACCCCATTTGCCATGATTAAAAGTTTGGCTATGAACCTACTTTTGAGTCTTTTTTCACTCATTCTTTATCCTTTTAGCTCAAAGGCGAATAAGTATGAAATGGAGGCTGCTAAGTGGAGTGTATTGGCATCCTACTACTACCTGAAGAAAAGTAGCAAAGGACTAATAGAAGCCCTAAAATTTTTCACTAATATTGGTTTACAAGATCCCTATTTTAGACGTTTACTCCGATTGAGAGAGAATTATCAGAACGATATACGGTTTGGACTTGCCACTCCACTTCATGTTTTGAAAATACATCTCAAAACTCTGAGTTACGGTTAAGATTAAATCAGAAAAAATAAAAAAACAAACTAGTTAGCGGAGGTGTCTTTGGTAACGTAATTTTATGTTTTACTCGATTTTAATGCTTTTTTTAGCGTCTTTGTTCAGTACTCCCGCATCAATGAGTTCGTCCATAACTATGTTTACATAGGAGTTTGCCTTTAGTTTGGGCTTGTCTACCTCTACTTGTATTTGGGACAGCATATTGTTACTGCTATCATAGCTTAGAGTTATCATTGGTTCGCTGCCTTTCCACTTGTCATTTTTATCCATCCATGATTTCTTGTATAACTGTTGGTCATAGTCGAAGTGATCATCATGCTTGAAAAGGGGTTTTGAGGATAGGTAGTCTACGAGTTTTGCTTCATTATATGGGGCGTCGAGTCTGATTCTTAATCGGACTGATTTAATGCTCCTAGACTCAAGATAGTTGGCTATGAGATAGAGTACGAAAGTTATTCCCACCCAGATAATAATACCATAACTCAGGATATCCAGAAGGCTGTATGGGAACAACTGGGAGGGGGGTGGTAGTCCTAAGAGTATCATTAACGGGTCAAGGTATGAGTAGGGGGATAGTCCCGAAAAAACTGCCACTATTTGGTAAGCGATACTTCCCGCGATTATCCATTGGAGGAAGTTTATAGCGCTGCCCGTCTTCTCCGAACTGCGTATCATCTCGTCCATGCTGCGTGTGTTTTCCTGTAAGGTTTCGTAGATTTTTCTCATCTGTCTCTCTGAGGTAACCGTTGCCAGTCCTTGAAGACCGCTGATTTCGTCTTGAAGTCCGTGAACTATGAGCTCCACATCTTTTATTCTGTCCCCAGAGGTTGAGAAAAGGTTTTCGATGCCAAAAAACTCTGCTAGCTCCCTTTGGGTCTCGCCTATTTTTTCTCTTAATTCTTCCCACTCCTTTTTAACTGTTACCACCGAATTATGCATGTAGCTGATAATCTCGTTCATTAAAACAACTGTTGCGGAGAGTTCGGAGAGGGAACTCTGCATCTTATCAATGGCTCTCGGATCAAATTTACTGGCTTGTAAGATTAATTTACGGGTGTCTTGGTTGGCGTCGTAAAGCATCTGTAGCCTTGAGAATAGATTTCTTTGGAGCAGATCAAAACTAAACAGGAACGATGCGACGTATAAAATTTCATCATACTCGGAACTATTATTAGAAACTAGAATAACTCCGTTTGTACCCAGAAATATAATTCCCTTATTCTTAAGATTCTTAACCTTATACACGGTCTCTACTACTTGGTCAATCTCATTCTGAAGAGCTTCTCCATCCAAGTATTCTTCCGCTTTTTTCAGCTTTGGAGAAATATCACTTGAAATCATGAAAACAAACTTGTTCCCTGTGTATTATGATGGTATGATTAAGGATACTCAGCCGGTCTATGATGCACATGTCGCCTACATGAATGAGGAGGTTAAGAACCAGTTTTACCAGACGCGGCAGAACCCATTTCTGGGAAACTTCATACCAATTGAGACCATGGAGCAGAGGTGGAGTTTGATTCGGGATAAAAAACCAGCAATTATTCTTGCTCCTAGTGGAATGCTTAACGGTGGCTGGTCGCCTTTCTACCTTTCCAAACTAAACCGGCCAGAGAATTTGCTGATTTTGGTCAGCTATCAAGCGGAGGAGACTCCTGGCCGCCGAATACTGGATGGAGAAAGGACGGTTAACATTACTCTATTGAATGATGATTATGAGTGGAGTGAAGAACGGTTGAATGTGGAGATTAGCGTAGCTAGGGTTGAGGGGTTAACCGCTCATGCGGCGGCAAATGACCTTCGTACTTTCGCCCGAAGCTGTAAGCCAGAAAAAATATTTCTGGTTCATGGTGAAACAAAAGATGTAGAGTCCCTGAGTCAAATGTTTCAGAAGGATAAGATACTAAAAGATGCTGAAGTTGTGATTCCGGAAACCGAAAAAAGCTATGAATTAAAACTAGAGGTTGTAGGAAAGGAGCTGTTGAAAAGAATTATGGGAAGACTGGATAGTTTAGAGGAAAGAATCTCTAAAATTGAAAGTAGACTTGACAAATAATTCGAGCTTTTTAACGTGAATCGGTAAAGATGCATATTTCTTATGCATTTGAATTGTCCTTTTCATTAATTGAGCTTGGTAAGAAGAATCCTTTAAAAAAAAAGGTGAAGCAAGTAGCGGATATTGTTTTTATTTTTCGCTAGGGGATCTTTCTGCCCCTTCCAACTCCGCTAATTCTGCTGAGGCCTTGTCTTTCATGAGGAATACTCGAAAATCAGCTTCCAGCCAGTTCTCCACAGAATTCTTCAGAAT
>DXJA01000036.1 GCA_019056875.1 Candidatus Jordarchaeum madagascarense | reverse complement strand
TTACTATAATACCAGATTTTTCGTTATATACTCTGAAAAATGTAAACAACAGATTAGAAGAAAAGTTATTTTACTTTTTAGAATCTATTTGACGTGCCCAAGATTCGTGGGCTTATATCACGATAAGACAAACCATAGATTGAGGGAGAAAATGAAAGTATAATAGAGGGATTAGATTAGCCTTGGACCTTATACGGTGGAGCTTTCCAACACAGATAAGGTTTTATTTCTATGAAAACTCTTAGTTCGGATGTGGCTTCAAATATTTTGGAAATATCCATTTGACAAGAGGCGTTTACTGTTTGACCCTGAGTTGAAAGCTTGGAAAATTATTTAATGGCTTTTTACTAAAGGATTACTGAGGCGATGTGAATTCGCCCAATTCTACCCTTATTTTGGGGTTCTGAATCGGAAAAGAAGCCCTGCAAATGCTCCTTTCGGAGGCGAAATTGAACAAATCTACATCACCAATTACTGGGAAAGTGGAAGTAAAGTGGTGTGTACTGGCTTTTCATAATTAGTACCACTACCTCGTAAATAAAAATGATGGAGGAGATGAAATCTGAGGTTAGATATTAAGGTTAAAGATGTTTATTCAAAGAATTTTTTAAGTGTGAGTAAGGATAATACACTTTCCTACTGTCTCTCGTTGCTTAAAGCAAAAATGCCCCCAGTTTTAGCTGTTGTGGATAAAGAAGGTAACTATGAAGGGGTATTAGCTCGACGATGGATAATGAGATCGAAGAACCTTGACCCCTCTGTAACCAAAGTTGAAACCTTGATGCGCCCAGCCCCCGCAGTTAAGGAAGAAGAGTCGGTTAGTAGGGCGGCTAGTTTGATGATAGAAAGTAATATTCGAGAGCTCCCCGTCTTCAACGGTGATAAACTTGCAGGCGTTATTAGCGATGAGGATATTATTCATGGAGTTGTGATGACAGAATGGGGTAACACTAAAATTGAGGAAATAATGTTTGAAAAACCTTTTGTTGTTGAAGAAGATGATTCTGTAGGGAATGTGCTGAGCTTATTTAGAACTCAAGAAATCTCTCACGCGCCCGTGGTTAAGGTGGGGAAACCCGTCGGGATGGTGAGTATACAGGACATAATTGACAATTTTTTCCAACCAACAAAGCGCCGAAAGCGGGGTGAGAGAATAGGAGAGAAAACCGATGTTCTAAGTGCTCCCGTGAAAAATATTATGTCAACCCCTCTCATTACAGTCTCACCTGGAACCAGCTTAAGGGATGCTGAGAAGAAAATGCACGATTTTAACGTTTCCTCATTAGTAATCGTCAGAGAAGGGAAAGTTATAGGCATTGTTGTAAAAAGAGATTTTCTGGAGCTAATAGCACAACCAGAAATGGAAAGACCCATGCTTACAGTACAGTTTTCAGTCAAAGACCTCAAAATAAATGAAGTTCAAAGAAACTTAATAATAAAAAATTTCGATTCATTCAGAAAAAGGTACGAGAAAGCTCTAGAACTTGGCACACTTTTCGTTCACATTAAAACCCACGGCACAAATTTTAAGGGGGAACCATTAGTTTACTGCCGCCTGAATTTGAGAACAGTGAAGGGCTCTTTTTTCAGCTCTGCTGAGGGTTGGGGTCCTGAAGAAACCTTTCGTTTAGCTTTGGATCGGATTGAGAAACAAGTTCTAAGAAGCAAAGGCTTTGAAAAGGATCCAGAATTTGCTAGAACATATTTACGACGAATATATTTTCCCTCGACAGATTTTTAAACCACTTTTCTTCACAATGCCCTTTTTAAAAAAGAATATTCTAGTATGTTCATGAAAATTCACAGAAAAGGAAAAAGGAATTAGGGGGATTAGGATTAGGGGCTATTTGCCATGAAAACTTATGGTTTTCATATTTTGTCTAAGACGCTTCAGCGTATGATGTTTTGCTATCCTGGTTTCCAGTAGCTGCAAGTACCATTTCTCTGTTTGTTGTCGCCATGGTACTCGCAGTAAACATAACTCGAGGATATGTTTACTCCGTCTGGTCTTCTGTTTCGACCGTATATGCATTCTCCACAGGTCTTTCCCATTAAGCTCACTTCCATTTATCGATGTATATATATAAAATATAGTAAGGGTAATAAGCATTTTCACAAGTTTGGATTCGCGATTTTAAGGATGTTGTAGGTTATTGTGTTTTATCTTAAAAAGTTTCTGAAGGGCAGAAAGGACATTCCAACCGAGAACAAAATAAGAGTTTACATGTTTCTGGAAGATATGCTGGACTCAAAAGTCGGCGGATATTTTGCCGGTTAAGCGATCTCAGCGGGAGGAAGACTCCAAACGAACAAGATTGCGGTTTATCTGCGTTATGACCTTGAAAAAGCCAAGAGAAACGCAAAAAATCGCAGGAATAAAAGAAGAATATTGGCAAGTTGAAACTAAAATTTACTGATTGCTAATATTTGTTAGAACGCGGGATTTGAATATATTCTAAAAAGATGTAGAAATAGTGGTTTTTATCCAAATTTCCTGTTGTTTCATTTTCTGCAGAGAACGAATCCGGTGGGGCCTTCCCTTAAGCCTAGTCTCATGAATTGAAATTTTTTGAAACCTAACTTGGATAATCTCCAGACGAGGTAAAATTTTGCTATTGCAGTTGAAAATACGAATTTTCCACCCCTTTTTAGAACGCGGTGTATTTCCGATAATACTTCGTCTCTCCCTACTATGAGGGTGTCTAAAACCTCGTGGCAGGCAACAATATCGAAGGTGTTATTCTCGAAGGGGAGTTCCCGGGCGTCCGCTTTTTGGAATTTTACTTTTTTAGATACCTTTTCAATTTCAGCGTTTTTTATAGCGTTTTCCATCGTGTTCCCGGATACTCCTGACAAAGTGATTGGATCCCATGTATCGATTCCGATAACTTTGCATTTTTTACAAGCTTTAGCTAGTGATATCGCCACCAATCCCCTCCCAGTCCCAACGTCGAGCATTAAGGAATTCTCTTTAGGACTGGCAAACTCAACCAGTAACGCGCTCCGTTTAACCCTCAAGGGGGTGCTACTTCCATAAAAAATTAGTCCAGTTATAATCGCCAACGCAATTACTATTATCTTTATAATATTTCTTATAAGCGCTTCGTTAGATAAAAGGTAAAGAAGGAAGCATGCAATGATCGCAAAAACGAGAACACCAAGAACACTCGGCGAATAAATTCCGTAACTTACTCTTTCTTCACTCAATCTTGCAGCCTCTCTAAACACTAAGGATAAGTATCTTTTATATTTTTTTCAAAATAGCTTTCAAAATTCGAGCAATAACAAATAGAATAATC
>DXJA01000351.1 GCA_019056875.1 Candidatus Jordarchaeum madagascarense | reverse complement strand
GGAGACTAAATAAAAACAAAACACTCTAAACATTTTTAACTGAAATTAGTTCTTCAGCAGGCATTACCATTGTTTCAAATCCTCCCAAAACTTTAAAAAAAACTTACCAACTATCTCTGAACCCCTCCTTCCCTATTAGCGGCACAAAGGCAACCGACCCGAATCTATGTCTCTTTGTTTTTCCGTTCTCCAATTTTTCCACCATTATTAGTTCTTGATAAATGTAAAGGCTGCCCACTGGTAGTGTCAGTTTTCCCCCCACAACTAATTGATCGACGAGTGATTGCGGCACTTTGGGAGCAGCGGCGGTGACAAGTATGGCATCATAGGGCGCCATGTCCTTATACCCCATTGAACCGTCCCCGGTAAAGACGGTGACCCTGTCGAGGTATCCTGCTCTCTCCAGATTTTTCAACGCAAAGTCCGCCAATTCAGATATTCGTTCAATGGTGTAAACGTGACCTTTACTCTTAGACCCAGTAGGCGCCACTATCTCAGCGCATAAAGCGGCGTGGTAACCTGAACCGGTGCCCACCTCTAGTACTTTCATGCCCTTCTTCAATTCTAGTACGTCACACATCATCACAACCATGTTCCGCCCGAAAAGCTGGATTTTGCTTTTTCGTGTGGCGCAGATATGGTCTGACCTCCCGGAATTGGCAGAGGGTGATCCGCATAGGCTTTGTCTCTGAGACTCTGTGGCACAAAATCCTCTCTGGGAACTCTGAGGAATGCCCGCATCACATTCTCTCGAGTAACGAATCCCGAACGCTTTAACTCTTCCAAAAGTTTTTTCTTATCTGTCAAAAAATCGTCCTTCGTCAAAAATCTCCACTCACTCAAATCTTAATATTGATATCCTCCTAACGTTTTAATGCATATCACACAAAAATAAGTATCGGTGAAAAAACTTGAAAAAAACAGAAACAGAAACCCTCTACGCGCGAGGACACCCAAACATATCCGCTAAACACAGAACAACAATCGAGATAACAACCATGGGAGATTTAACTACCAGAGGAGACTGCATTATAGCCATAGGCTCAAATAAAGGAGCCAAACAACTTGGTGAATCATTCAAAAAATTGGCAAAAAAAGAAAACTCAACGATTACCATGATTATAAAAGTCGACAACCAAACTGAAACCATTAGAGGACAGGGAAATCCACGCTTAACTTTCAGCCACCCCCACGACCTAGTGGTGAGAAAAAGCAGCTATTATAGCGACAGGACAATAATGATAAATGCAGACAAAGCGGCGATGGATTTAGACAGGAAACTGGTCGAAAAACTAAGGAGACCAGAAAAAGAAGTTGAAATAATATTAAGGGCAGAAGCTCCTTAAAACGTCTCACCTGATTTGGGCGTCAACCACAATTTGCCATTCCCGCGGCGCGCTCGGACGCACCTTTCTACGATGAAGAATTTTGACTATTTTTCTTGAATTTGCCTCCACACCCCTAATCAGGGTATCAATTGCCTCGTCAAAAATATCAGGCTCAGAAGCAAATTGATAATAGTGAATTATTCCACCCTCAGCCTTCATCGCATGACAAGCAACATCAATAAAACTTTCGGCTCCACCCGGAAGATTCATTATTACACGATCTGCACTGGAATAAAGCTTATCTTTAACAATTTGCCTTGCATCCCCCGAAAAGGGAAAAACCCGATCATCAACCTTATTTAGGTGAATATTCTGTTTTAAAAACTCCACAGCAACCTCATTGATATCTATGGAATAAACCCGTGCATCCACTACTTTAGCGATTTGAATCGAAAAAGGTCCGACTCCCGCAAAAAGATCCACAACGATCTCCCCGGGACGAATCTGGCGAGCCACCCGCGCGTGCTCGGTTACTAGTCGCGGACTAAAATAAACAGAGGCTAAATCCACTCGAAAAACACAATCATTCTCTCTATGTAAGGTAGTAGTTCTTTTTTCTCCTGCGAGATGAGTGAACCTGCGAACCCGGTTAACACCATCAACCTTTCCGGCCTTGGCCAAAACTACCCTTATGTTTTTATGCACACGCAAAACAGCCTCCCCCACCAGAAACCGCTGATCTAACAATTCATCAGGAATCTCCAACACCGCAATATCCCCCACTGCATCAAAGGAGTGAGGAAGCAAAGCCAATTGTTCAGGGGAAAGCGTTCCACCCAATTCCTCAAGAATGCTCTTTGGCCTCTTCTTACTGGGCTTAAATTCCCGGTATACTAACTGGAAACTACCCAATCTATCTTCAAGCACCAGGCGTTCATCCTCTGAAACATCCCTAACAAGTGGCCAAAACACCCTATCAGAGTCACTCGCAACAAGCAATCGCTTATCCAAAAGACCCAAATCCGAAAGAAGAAGTTTAGCATCCTGCCCTTTCTTCTTAGGAACCGCTAGACAAGGCCCTTGACACATCAACGAAAACCAAACTCCTTCAAGAATGGAAAAGGAGAAAACAAGATGAAACACGGTAAAATATTATTGTGGCGGGCTGCACGGGATTCGAATTCGCGAACTTGAGTAGTTCTCATTAGTTTCCCGCGACCACCAAGTCTCTCCTACTTTGATTAAGAGCCTGGCGCTCTACCTAATTCCTCAGAGGGACATGCATCCGTTCTTCTGAGCTAGCAGCCCGCTTTCAGTCACCTTGGACGGTTATGGAATTAAACATTTAAGTACATAAATTTTTTGTGGAGAGAAAATTTTTGAACCAGTTAATTGGGGCAATTTCCGAACTGTACAAAATTCTTAAATAATGCGACTTATTTTTGAAAACCAGATATTAGAGGAGGGTTTATTTTGAGTGAAACACCTACCTGGTTCCGTGCTCTACAAGTTACGCTGGGTGTACTAGCCATCATATTAGCAGTAGCGGTTTGGCTGTTTTACACAGTTGCAATTTTTACCATGATTTTTCTCTTCGCTGTTTCGCTTATGGTCATCGGATTCTCAGGCATCTTTGAAGGATTTGATAAAACGCTTCCCGGATGGAGACGAGGCTTATGGCTTACATTAGGCTTACTATCTATTGTGATAGCTTTCATGGTGATAGTGTTCCCCTTAGTTGGCATCTCACTTTTGATCATACTACTAGGTATAGGTTTGTTGTTTAACGGATTCACTGGGATTATTCAAGGAGCATCCGACTCGGAACTCGACAGCTGGTATAGAGCTCTACTCGTAATTCTGGGAGTCTTAGTTATCATCGTATCGTTCTTTGTTCTTTTGAATCCAACACTAGGCACTGTCTTGTGGTATTGGCCACCTTATATTTTGCCACTTCCAGGTACTTCCATTCCACCTTTAGGCTTTTACTCTATACTTCCCTCAATAGGTTATGTGCTGCTGGTCTTTTTCCTTTCCTTAGGCTTCGTAGTTCGCGGAATCCAAGCCATTCTCTCGGGTATAAGAGGAAAACAATAATTCGTAAGACGGTTCGATACTAAAAAATCCATTATTTTTTTTTAATTTTCCAAACTTTTTTAAATTCTGTCTAATTAGAAGTAGGTATCTTTGGAAATTTCGTATAGAACTCTTTTGTTAAATTTGTTGGAGTCTACGGTTTTGATAAATTCGGATTTTTTCATTCTAATCTTTTTAATGCTTTCTATAATTTCGGAAACTGGATGAGAAACATTCATCCAGTCCAATTCGAGAATGTAGATCTTTTTTATTTTCTCGCTTTTTAATAAAAATTCGGTTAAATCTTTTACTGAGTGGATTTCGGGAGTTAAGCTGTGTGAAAAAAGAATTATTCCATCATTTTGACCTTTTATTTCTTCCATCATTTCATACAGTGCCCTGCATAAATCACACACCGTGACATATTCACCGGGATTCATTGGGTCAAATAATTCGAGAAGGGCCCTACATATAGGGCAAGTTTTACACACTTTGCAATCAGAATGTCCGGAGTAATAGATAAAGAGGTCTTTTGCGTTTTTCGATATTTTCTCTGTGTAACTTTCTTTCCACTGGTCTTGTGCGAATATTAATAGACAGAAATGTTGGTCATAAGCCCGGGTCATATTTTAAAGTGTAGAGGAGAGGCTATAAGAATTTTTGCTACCTAACTATGGGAAAATTAGGAAGATATTTTTTAGATAATTAATTTGGAAGAGTTAAATGATACAACCAGATCTGGTAGAAAGTGTGCTACTGCTGCTAGGAAGGGTGTGAGAAAACCGAACGCAGCTAAAGTAATTCCAACGATGTTGAACAGTATCCCAATCGTTATGTTCTGTTTTATGGTGCCAATGGCTTTTTTACCTGAACGGATAATTTCTGGTATTTTTGCCAGATCATCTGCCATAAGTACAATGTCCGCAGCCTCCATGGCCGCCGCAGTTCCCGCTGCACCCATTGCTATTCCCACCGTTGCCTGAGCCAGTGCTGGGGCGTCATTTATTCCATCACCAAGCATGGCTACTCTTTGTCCAGAGTCTTCTAGCTCTTTTATTTTGTTTGCCTTTTCTTCGGGAAGCATCTCCGCTATTACCTCGTCGATTCCCAATTGATTAGCTATTGCTCTTGCGGTCCGGGGGTTGTCGCCAGTTAGCATTATGGTTTTTATTCCAAGTTTTTTAAGTTCGGCAATGATTTCTTTGGCGTTTTTTCGGGGGGCATCTGCTATTGTTATCACTCCGCAAACGTAGCCATCGTGGGAGAGGAGTAGCGTAGTTTTGCCCTCTTCTTCTCTTTCTTTCATGTATCTTTTTACTTCGCGAGAAACCTCTATATTATTATTTTTCATTAACTCTTTGTTTCCAAGGATTATTCTTTGGCCGTTGCTTTTTACTATTACACCTTTGCCTCGTATGATTTTGGAATTGTCGGGTGTGGGAACATTGATTCCGTATCTTTCAGCCTTTTTCATTATCGCAATAGCCAGGGGGTGTTCTGAGCGTTTCTCAGCTGTTGCTGCAAGCCTAATTATTTCTTCTTCGCTGTGACCGTCGAATCCCTTTACATCTATGACTTGAGGCTTGTTTATGGTTAGGGTTCCGGTTTTATCCATGGCTATGGTGGTTACGCGGCCTAGTGCTTCTAGGTAGTTTCCTCCTTTTACTAGGGAGCCTCTTTTTGAGGACTTTCCAATGGTTGCTATTACCGCTAGAGGTGTTGCCAGAGCTACGGCACAAGGGCATGCAACAATGAGAACGGTAACCGCTGTTATTACGCTATTAGATAAAAGATACGTGATGAAAGAAATGGCTAAAACTAGAGGGGTAAAGTAGGTAGTGAAACGGTCTGCTATCTTCTGTATGGGTGCTTTCCCCGCCTGGGCCTCCTCCACCAGCTGGATGATCCTTCCAATTGTAGTGTCGTCACCGGTTCTTTCCACTCTTACTTGGATTACGCCCACTTCATTTATGGTTCCCGCAAAAACCGCGTCCCCCGAATTTTTCTCCGCAGGCATCGATTCTCCAGTTATTGGTGCCTGATTAACCAAAGCTTCTCCAGATATTATTCTGCCATCTACTGGAATTTTTTCTCCGGATCTGACTATAACTATATCATTGGTTTGAATTTCCGCTATGGGTAACAATAGCTCCTTTCCGTCTCTTAGTACCAGTGCGTTCTTGGGAGCGATTTCCATAATTTCCTGGATGGCTTTTCGACTCTTATCCACGGTAAACTCCTCTACAAACCAAGCCGTGAGTACAAAGAACGTTATGGCGGCCGCGGATAGAAACTCCCTTAAAAGGACCGTAGCGATAATAGCAATGCTCATGAAAACTGAAACATCAATTTCTTTAGCTCTCAAAGAAAAGAAAGCATCCTTCAGGATGGGATAGGCGCCTAGGGCTACCGCAATCACGGATACATCGAATCCCATGTATGAGGGTAAGAGGTTAGTCCAGCTAAGAAACATAAGAACGCCAATAGATGCAATCCTAACAAGGTCCAGAACGTATTTTTTTGTTCCCGACTTGGGTCTTTCGTGCAGTCGAAGATTGTAA
This sequence comes from Candidatus Jordarchaeum madagascarense, assembly GCA_019056875.1. Lineage (GTDB taxonomy): Archaea > Asgardarchaeota > Jordiarchaeia > Jordiarchaeales > Jordiarchaeaceae > Jordiarchaeum > Jordiarchaeum madagascariense. The sequence continues at coordinate 813 of DXJA01000351.1, read as the reverse complement.
CCTATCTTTTTCGCCGTCTCTTTGATTTCATCTATGCTAACCTTTTCTTTATCATAGTCGATGGTCAGTGTTTTTGCAGCGAAATTTACCTTTGTTTTGTTAACCCCTTCAACTGTTGAGAGCACCTTCTCTATTCTGTCTGCGCAATCAGCGCAGTGTAAGCCGTCTAGTTCACAGACAGTGCGGCACTCAGTTGTCTTGTCGATACTTTTGTCCATTGCGACTTCCCAACGGAAACTATAAATGGTTTGTATATTAACTTAATGTCAAAAAATAGTGAAAAAATATTAATGGAATATTAATTGCTAGGTGAATTGTTAATATTGGTGATTTCTTTGACTGTTGTTAGTATAACTTTGCCTGAGGAATTATTGCAGCAGTTTGAAAAATTTATGGAAAATAGGGGGTATTATAGCCGGTCCGAAGCGTTTAGAGACGCGATTCGCAATATAATCGCGGAATCAGAGATTAATAGACTAGGAGAGGACAAATCAACGGCAACCATTATGGTTACCAGTGAGTATAATAGAAAGGATGTAGAAAATAGAATTTCGGAAATTCGCCACGAGTTTGATGACATCATAATTGAGAACATACACAGGCACATAAAGGATCAATACTGTTTGGAGATTCTTATTGCTGAAGGCGACTCCAAAAGAATTTTGGACCTAATGGGTAGAATAAGAGGAATTAGAGGAATACAGCAGGTGAAAGCTGTTTTCATGCCCATAATGGAAAGTTAGCTCCCAATTAGGGCAGCTAATTTTAATTTTTTAATGGGGCTCTTCTAAATACTGGTCTGTTTAATGGTGG
>DXJA01000350.1 GCA_019056875.1 Candidatus Jordarchaeum madagascarense | reverse complement strand
ATATTATAATATGAATTTTTCTCTAAATTTAGCAATAGCTTTGCTAATTGTGCTGAATGAACGGTCTATTCACACATATTGTTGAGGAAATGGCTTAAGGTATATTGCTCGGGTTCGGATTCCCTAAGTCTCTTCTGGTGGTGGGAAGCCTAATTCTTCCATGTGATCGAATCCGGTTTTAAAATTACCCATTAGTTTCCTTATTTCTTCTTCGACTTCACCAACCCTTCTTATCGGATCAAAGGTTTCAGTATGGTTTTTTATTTCAACCATACAATCCGACACCGAGTCGATCTCTATCCCTATCAATCGCTTGACTTCATCGCATAGGCGAATCAATCCATCTACAATGACGATGCTTTCTTCCTGTTTTAGGGTGCCTCTCAGATCTTCGAAGGCGATTGAAAGTTTTTCACATTGGTGCACTCTTTCTGCCAAATACTTATTCCTATAGTTTTCACACCATGCTCTAAAGTCTGTAGCGCTCAGCTTCTTGATTTCAGAAGGCGAAAGGTAAACGGTTTGGGGTCCGAACTCATTAATCTCGAAACGTTTCCATTCCAAGAAAGCCTTAACAACAAATTCCCACATTTCCATAGTTACTGACAATAAATCCCTCCTAAAACATAACTTGCTGGGAACTATCTTGAAAGTTCAATTTCAATAATTCTATTAAGAAGCTCATCTCTTTCATCCGCGGGTAAAAACTCTAAACGTCTAATCCCCAAGGGGTCGATTTCCTCCCTAATTACTCTGATTTGCTCCTTTAACGGGGGTTCTGTTATGGGCACATCCTCTGGAATAATTAGTTCAAAGCCAGTTTTTTCTTGGATCTCTTCCCTAGATATTCCCGGGTGCAAAGAAATAACCTTCATTCTCTTAGTCCTCTCATCAAAACCAAGCACAGCGAGATCGGTAATAATGTGGTAGGGTCCTTTACCCGGGAATCCCATTTCTTCTCTGGTGGTTTTTCCGTCGAGGAATCCGACACCGCTTACAAAGTCGATTTTAGGTACAAAGCATCTTTTGTCGTGGCGAGGGACATAGAGTAGGATTTTCTTATAAGTAATTGAAACCTCTGGTATTCCCGCGGCCCCTGGAAGGCGAACCTTTGGAGAGTGCCAATCACCTATGCAGGTATTATTGAAATTACCATATGTATCAATTTGGGCGGGTCTGAAATACTCTATTGTTACTCTGCCCGAGGGTAAATGCTCCATGGTGACCTCGCCGCTGTGCTGGAAACGTATAGCCCAAGTACTAACATACTTCTCAAAATATAATAGCGATACAGGGCGGGGCTCAAGAACATAACAATTTCCCATATGGAACATAGGTGTGCTGTTTGGGGCGTGAGTTTTTTTAGCCAATAGGTAAGCGTTGGTCACGAGAGGAGTCGCTATTCCCTGAGCCAGTACATCCCAGTCCTTGATTTCTCTCGCCATACAAACAACAACCATCTCATCCGGAGTAAAGTCTTCTGAATACATTTTCGCCACCCTAAAGAAGAATTTTTGAAAGAGTTGAGGCTCCCACCAAGTCCAGGTATTCTTCATTTGCTTTTGTTTGATAAACATACTTTTCGAGATACTCTGAAAAACCCTTTAGACTCTTCGAATCTTCCAAGTAATTCCTAATATGGTTAATATCATAGGTGTAAAAAGGAAAACATGATGTGGGGTGAGCTCCAAAAGGAGCACGAACAACCGCGTCCACCATAAAATGAGGAATATTAGCTCTGCCCGGCGCACGAATAATTTCCTCTGTCTCCACTATCTTCTCCGCGGAAACAATCACTTTCCCACTGGCTTTGGCCAGATCCTCATCAAGCCAAACCGCCCCATTGATGTGTGAATTCCCCCTTCTGTCTGCCATAGATACGTGGATAATTGAAACATCGGGTTTTATGGGTGGAAGCGCTACCAGTTTCTCACCGGAAAGCGGACAGGTGTACTCTTTAAGGTCGTTTCTCACCTTCATAACATCGGTGCATCTAATTCCTCTGGTTGGTAGATGAGGAACCTGAAGCAAAGTCGCCTTTAAACCCAAAACTATGGTAACCTCTGTTTCCTCAACTATTTCCAGTTCCCCCTTCTCGGAAGCCCTTCGATAATTGGGAGCCAGCCCAAACATTTCGAAACCCACATAGCAGCTTCTAATCTGCGAAGCACAATGTGAGCCTATCAAAAGATCCGTGGGCAAACCCGCTATAAACGTCAAAATCCCCAAATCCCTAATTCCTTGACGAATAATCTCCCTAGTAAGAGCCATTGGACGACGGTAAAGACTCATACCACCGATACCGAGAAGATCACCATTACTAATTAAACCAACAGCCTCACTCAGTGATATCAGTTTATCAGTCACATTTTATCCTCCTAAACTAAGAAGGCCAACAAGATAAAGAATATCTGAATTCAATTAATTTAAAAGTTTTTTTACCCCGAATTGGTCTAAACGAACAGTTTCCAGCCTAAATTTAATATTTTTTATGAAATTTGTGTATATTTACTCTCCCTTGCTTTTTATTAATTCAACTTTTACAGTATTTTTAGAACCCAGTATAGCCAACCATCGATGTGTTGAAAGAAATATTACAAACTAAAAATAGATTTCACTCTAATAAACTTCTTTTCTTAATTATTCTCCTTTTTACTTCACTAATTCTTTTTCTTCGATTAGTTTAGCCACTGTTTTCACTCTAACAAGGGTTTCTCCGATTTCTGGTTCTTTGACTCCTGAAACGGCGAGAATCATCGAGTGTAACTTGACTGCTATAATGTAACCCCCTTTCCCATGTAAAATAAAGTCCTCAACCTCACCCTGCTTGAAGCAGCCGGAAATACAACTACAGTTTTCAAGCAATGAAATCGCACTCTCACCGATTTCTCCTTCCCCCTCGCTTAACTTGCTGACAATTATATTACCGTTTTTATCAAGAAGAAAAGCGTCAAAACCAGAGGATTCAAAATTTTCCTCCATAAACTCCTCCAGTAGACTAATTTGTTTTACACCCATTAAATTCACCCCGAAAAAAACACTTCACATATTTTATCTAATTAAAAATTATTAATCATTTTCGGTTATTAAAGTTTAGATGAATCAATTGTTTTTGTAGTT
>DXJA01000349.1 GCA_019056875.1 Candidatus Jordarchaeum madagascarense | reverse complement strand
TGTGATTTTGCAAATCGGCAACGATTCTGCCTTCCATAACGGTTCGCGCGACCTTTTTCAAGGGCTCCTCGTCTTCAAGGGACACGCCTATCGCGATGCTATCTAAAATCTCTAATGTCTTCTTAGTAGCCTCATCATACCCCATAATTATAACCGTCGGATGAATTTTTTGATCTAATAATTTCCCAGCTTCCTTCAGCAGTTCCGCTGCAAGTATTACAACGGTCTTTGTGCCATCACCAGCAATAGTATCCTGCGTTTTCGCAATATTTACAAGAATCTTGGCAATAGGATGAGAAACTTTTATCTTATCCAATGTCGTCTTCCCATCATTTGTGACCACTACATCTCCTGTGGCGGTCACCAGCATTTTGTTCATTCCCTTAGGTCCCAACATTGTTTTTAAAAGTTCAGAAATCATCATTGCAACCATAATGTTTGTTCTTCTTACCTCTTTAAGTCTACTGTAACCCTTAGACAAGATCGACATTGGACGTCCAGTTAGCGTTGTGGCCACCTTTACCTCTTCATTTAGGCGAGTAAAGATCTGATTTTATAGCCTCAAAAAAATCTGGGGGGAAATTAAAAAGAGGGGAGGGTTTCTGAGTTTTTAAGCGTTTTAGGGTAATCCGGTTACCGTATAGTTTTTGTTCCATTCCACATTGTATTCGTAGTTCATTTTGAATTCTTCTTCGGGGGCGAGTTCTAGTTTCCATCTCAGGATTCCGAGTTCCTCTTTTTCAGGCTGCGGCTTTATTGAATTTATTTTTACTTCTATTTCTGGGGATAGGCTGTGTGGTATTCTGTCTAGTAGCTCCATTTTGATCTTGTTTTTGGAATAGTTGTTTACTTTTATCTGGTATTGGTACTCGTTTCTCAGCTTGCCTTTGGTTATTCCCGCCTTATTGGCTTCTCTTGCTACTAGTTTCTTTTCCACTTTGGCATCGTAGGTGAATCGGGCTCCGAGCTTGAACTTTTCACTCGGTGATATCAGTCCTATTGAGCTCTCACCCATGTATTCTCCCGAAGCGAAGACCTTCATTCTTCCCGGCAATAGTACGCCTTCTCCGTTCGTGATTTCGTCAAGGGCTATTACTTCGCCTCCAGCGTCACTGTACCAGTAGTAGAGTCTTTCTGAGGAGAAGGTACTCTCCGTTAGAACTATGGGATGTTCGGCGTTGTCGGCAGGAATTGAAACGCGCCCTGGGACATTGTATATCTGGATTCCAGAAAGGGAGACTTCTGGCGTGGCAAAGGTCTCAACGAGTTCAGCCTCCTCCACTTCTGGTGCATATGCTCCAGTTTCGGCTTCTCTAGCTTTCATTTCATCGCGTGGCATAGCAGCGGCTCCTAGGCTTTTTTTTGCTCGTGCCGATGTTACGGGAACTGGTCGGTATATGTCTATGTAATAAGGGGTGGGGTCGATGATGACCGCGGGTTTTGATGTAGCTGTGGAAACTGTTAGCTGTACATCGTTCCAGTCTTCCTTGGTTCTGTTTCTTATTGCGGCGTTGGTTCTAATGGTTGCGTTTTCACTTTCAATGTTCACATCATAGACTGGCGTCCATACAGCACCACCTGTCTGGTACGTTATCTCCACCGTGAACTCTGAACTCTGAGCCGCGTCTAGGGTAACCTCTACAACATATATTTGCTCTGTTTCGGTCTTGCTGTATTTCTGAATGTTGTTTAATACGATTTCCAGCTCGTCGTTTACCTCTTTGAGCTTCTTGGCTTTATCCCTCACGGTTTTTCTCAGTTCTAGAATTTTGTCTGATGCAAGGGAGTCGAGTTCGGTTAGAGCGTTTATGTTGCTTTCCCCCGCAGAATAAAACTTGGGGAAAGTGACAGCGAACCGATCAATAATTTTTGTGAACTGGTTAACCCTTTTCTGGTAGAACTCTATCTCCTCTTGAATCTCATCTTTCTGTCTCTCAAGCTCTTCCTTCCTTGTGAGAAGCGTCACCATATCCCCCTCGGCTAGGAGTTCCCTCCAGAGAGGATAAACATTAATGTTGGAAAGGCTGCCTTTGCCCTTACCCTTAACCCTCACAGAGTTAGTGTCTATGTATGGTGTGAGAACCTCAAATGTCAATACATGAGTTCCGGGCTGAAGAGCCTCTTTTGCAATACGAGTCACACGCGCTCCATCTCTAAAGATAGTAACAGAATCAATTTCCGAACCAGTGAACTTTACTGTCAAGAAAGCAACCTCATAATGATTTAACAATTATATATTAAAGTGTATTTGAGGATTTAATATTTACCAATAGATTATGATAATACGATCTGGGACGGAAAATAAGCTTCCGTTTTAGATTTCATCCAAAAACAAAGGAGAATAGTGAAATATCTCCAACGTTTCACCCCAAAGAATTATTAAAAAGGTAAAAAGAGAATAGGATTTTAAGTATTTTACTTTCTTTACCTTGAGATGCTGATATTTCAAGCGTCTATCGCATCTATCTATTCGGTCTCCTGTAAATGTATTTGTACTTCTTTGTCCTGTAGTCCAAATAGCCGCTGGATCATCTATCATGGTCAGCTGGACAATTATCTACGCTCCAATATATTACAGGCACATCTGCTATGGTCACATTTTCTAATAGTTTTGGTAGAAGGATAAGTATAGACTCGAAGGTCGGTCCTCTAACCTTCACTCGGTATGGGTTACTAGAACCATCACTTACCGCATGGTAAACCAGCTCTCCACGTGCAGATTCAACATATTGGGCAGCCTCTCCTTCGGGTATCTTTGCGAAGGCCTTCATCTTTTTTCCGTCTTTCATTTTAGTTTCTATTATCCCCCCTTTAGGTAGCTTATCCAAAGCTTGTTCGATAATATTGAAGCTTTCCTCTATTTCCAATCTCCTGCATAGTGTTCTGTGATAAGCATCTCCTTCCTTAGATACTGGTACTTCAAAATTGAGTTCTTCATACGCTTCGTATGGTGTGGTTCTTCTTATATCAAAGTTTGCTCCGCATGCCCTGAGATTGGGTCCTACAATTCCGTATTCTTCTGCGGTTTCTTGGGAAAATTTACCTATGTTTACTGTTCTTTTTTTGAATATTCCGTTATCGAAGCACAGTTTATCATAGAGATCTAATCTTTTTCGCATATACTCAATTGTTTCGTTTGCTATTTTTTTGAAGTTTGGGTTAATGTCACGGCGCACACCACCCGGAGTAGCGTATATTTAGTATACTCTGCCTCCGGTCAACCTTTCTAAGAGTAGAAGTATTTTCTCTCTGTCTCCCCAAGCTATCCTCGGAATTGCTTCAAGACCCGATGCCCCGCTGACAAGGCCAATGTTAAGTAGATGGCTCTGTATCCTTGAGAGCTCAGCCTGTATCACCCGCAGATACTTTGCCCTTCTTGGTATCTCGATACCGGCTAATTTTTCAACGACTTCCGAGTACCCAAGTTCGTAGGGGGCTCCGTCGAGTACACATATACGTTGAACTATCATTATGTTTTGCAACCATGTTCTGTACTCCATCAGCTTCTCGAATCCTCTGTGTAAATATCCAGGATAAACCAATGCCTCTTTTACGGTTTCACCCACAGTATTCAAACCCAAATGAAAGTTACCTGAAGCACCGTGCTGTGGACCGAACGGGATAAATATTTGTTCTTCATTTGTAAATATTTCTTGTTCGATTTTTGGAACTTTCATCTCTTTTTGGGAACCCACTTCTTCTTTTTTTCCTGTGTACCCGTTTTGAATAGCATGTATCGCGTGAACTATAGCAACACCTATTGATTCCGGTCTCGGCGGGCAACCTGCTATCCATATATCGACAGGTATGTATTCGTCTATTCTTTTTATAGTATTATAACTGTCCCAGTAGGTTCCACCAGTCATTGGACAGTTTCCGAGTGAGATAACCCATTTTGGTTGGGGCATTTGCTGATATAAGTACATGATTCTTTTTGCAGTTTTTACGGTGACATATCCTCCTACAATTAGTACGTCAGCGTGTCTTGGTGAGTGTGCCATCAGTAGACCGAATCTTTCCATATCAAATCCGCTGCTCAGCCAAGGAACCGCTTCTATAAAGCAGCATCCGGTAAAGAAAAAGAGAACCCAGAGACTTCTGGAGCGTGCCCAGCTCACGATATTCTTAATTTTTGGTTCTTTCGGATGTTCAAGTTCTGGAACTTCAGCAAGTTTCTCTGGTGAATATACTAACATCTCATCCTTCATTGTTAGCAGAAATGGAAAGTTGGTAAGCTGAAGAGACCCCGTTGGACATATATCCGCGCATAATCCACAAAAACAGCATTTTCGGAAGTCTATCTGCGGTTGAAGAACCTTTTCACCGTCCTTCTCCCTTTCCACCATTTCTATTGCCTTGTTGGGGCAAACCCTATCACATAAACTACAATTTCTACACGTTTCCGGATTATAAAGTTGTCTGCCTCTAAAGCTTTTTGTGAGAGGGGATGTTGGTGGGAAGTTAAATGTTATAGCCTTACTTCTTAGTAGTCTAGCCCCTGCTCTCAGGGGATTTAATACTCCCTTTATTATTTCTAACATTCAGGCGCCTCCTAATATTCAGACCATGTTAAACCGTAAGTTTTTTTTACCTCTTTTCTCAAGTCAAAATCTTTTCGGAATGGAGGGATACGCGGTGAATCCTCAAGAAACAATGGTTTTAACATGTTATTCCCTTCAAAGTTAATTCCAAACATTTCCCAGGCTTCTCTTTCATGCATTTCAGCATTCTTCCATAGGGATGATACACTAGGAATTAAGGGATTATCTCTCGACACCTCCGCTGCTACCTTTATGTATGAGTTGTCGTCAAAACTGTGTGCTAAGAAGTATATCTCTAATATTCCCTTCTCCAACCAGTCTACAGCGGATATTGTCACCAATCTTTTGAACCCTTGCTTCTTTAGATATTTAGCAGTGTTTAGGTAGTCATCTTTTTTTACCTTTATATAGAAATTATTATTTTCATTACATTGCTCGGCGCAGAATCTTTCTTCCAGATCCTTTAAGACAGATTTTTTAATACTTGAAACCTCCTTCGTTTTATATGGCTTCCAATTATTTTTTTGCAAAGTTCTCCGTTATTTGTGAAAAATTTTAAATATTGTGCATATGCACAATATTTATATACCTGAACGTAAGTGTAACTTCGACATTAATTTAATGTTTCCTAAAAATAAATTTAAG
>DXJA01000348.1 GCA_019056875.1 Candidatus Jordarchaeum madagascarense | reverse complement strand
GTGAGCTGGGTTTAGACCGTCGTGAGACAGGTCGGATACAGTTATGGTTGTTGGCCATAACTGCCGAAATCTACCTGCTGGGAGCAAAGGCTGCTTGAGGGTAGGGTATCCTCAGTACGAGAGGAACGGGATTCCGCGGCCTCTAGTTTACCGGTTGTCCGATAGGGCATCGCCGGGCAGCCACGCCGTAACCGATAAGGGCTGAAAGCATCTAAGCCCGAAGCGGGTCCCGAGACGAGGCAGCCACTCTCCAACGTGGGCATGTTCGCCGCTTGGGACAGGTGACTGTAACGAGCTGTTGGGGACGAGGACGCCCATAAAAGATGGGTTTAATGGAACCGGGGTGTACGCGCCAAGCTTCGGCGAGGCGTTCAGCCCGCGGTCCCCAACTGTCCGAGTGTGCGGGTCCCCAAAACTATCCTTTTGGGTGAAATCTGCGAGGTAAAGCCTTCTTCACTATTTTTAGAATTATGACTGTGTTTGAGCGGTTGTCTTTGTTTTGGGTTTTGTTTTTTTTGTTTGGGTTTTGACCGAAAGTTTCAATAGTTTGTTTTGTTTGGTTATTTTTAGCTCAGCCTTCAAGACTATTTGACCTGTTTTTTTGGGATGATGTAGTGGAAATGGTTGGGCTGCTTTTTGGCCGCGATAATCCTATTCGACGGGCTTCTTCAGGAGTGTGGCGTTTGCCTTTTTCGATGATTGGGGAGCCGACCCAGGTAGGTTACAGCGGCTTGGGGGATGCTGGTGCTTCCCTGGTATGAGAGAACATGGCTGAGTGACGAGCGTATCGCTCTACGAGGATGTCGTGTGTTAGTATCTTCAGGGTACACGGCGTCTCCCATTACTTGTTTTATGGTTTTTTTGGCTCGATGATCTGTGTGTGTTTTGTGGTTTGGGTTGTTCTTTTGTGGTTATTGGTTTTTGTGGTGTTTTTTATTTTTGTTTTTATTTTTATGATGTTTTGTCGAATTGGTTTGGTTTTCTATGCGAAATATAAAAATACTTATATGGGAATATTTGTTATTTGTTTCTGCCACTTTTGTAATTTATGTGTTGAATTCGATTTAATAGGTGCTTACGGTGAGTTTCTTGAAGAGACGGGAAAAGAATCCTAAAGTTGACGGGGAAACGTTGGTCATACTTGATTTGGATGGTACTTTAGGGTATTCCCTTATTCCAGAGGAAGAGGCTTTTAGGAAGATTTTTGAGTTGACTTGCCGGAAGCTTAACAGGAATTGCGATTTAGAGATTGGCACTGAGAAGATGGAGCAGTTTTACAAAGAGGCGAAAAAGACCCACTATGAGCTGCATTATCTTAAACCGAAGAGGCATAATAAGAGGTTGAGGTTGAAAATATTTCTTGATAAGATTCAGGAAAATAATGGGGTGAGGTTTGACTCTGGTTTTCTTGATGAGATTTATAAGGTTTATTGGGATTATTTTGGTGCTCATGCGAAATCATATCCGGATACCTGTAAAACGCTTGAGAAGTTGATGGAAAAGTCAATAGTGGTGATTGCCACTAACAACGAAGACGAGGAAGCTGAAATAAAAAAGAAATTGTTTGGGCTTGAAGCGGGGAAACATTACAAATATATGTTTACTTCGGATCGGCTGGGTGTATGCAAGCCTGCACCGGAGTTCATTGAAGAATTAATGGGCTGTTTGGAGAAGGATTTGGGGCATTCGGTGTCGAACAAAAGGGTTGTTGTTGTGGGTGATGATCCAAGAGTGGATTTTGCTTGGGCGAAACCCATCGGGGCGGTTACGATACGTGTAAAAAAGGATTTGAATGCTAGCAGGGAGCCTAGTAGTGAAGAGGAGAAGCCAGACTTTACAGTAGATAATGTTTCAGATATTTTGGATATAGTCTGAAGGTTTTTTGCTCGTTCAGACCGGTTTCTGTTTGATTAGGGTGTGTTTTGCCTTTCTTAATTTAGTTTTTTATTTGATTTTAGCGAAATGCTTTTATGAAAAAAGACGTGAGTCTCATTCATAACTTTCCACTTTTCTCAATGAATTAATTACTAACATTTTTTGAAGTGATTTTTATGGTTCAAATAGTTAGTATGGGAGCCATAAACTATGATATCAATCTCTTTGTTGAAAGATTTCCCAAAATAGGGGAAGAGGTGCCGATGAAAAGGATAACTCGTATTCCCGGGGGAAAGGGAGCTAACGTGGCTGTGGCGGCTGCGCGAGTTTTGGATCCTGGAGAGGTTGCTTTTATTGGTGGACTGGGTGATGACCAGATAGCTGAGAGGCAAAAAGAAGTTTTGGATAGCGAGGGGGTGAACATCAGTGGCATTATAACGGTTAAGGGTGCTGAGTCTGGCCAAGCCTATATTGTGATAGATTCTAAGGGTGAAAATGTTATTCACACACTTTTTGGGGCGAATCATGAGATTTCCCCAGAGGACATAGAGGAGGAGGGTAGGTTGGCTCTGATACGTGAGGCTAAGGTTCTCGCCGTAGTCGATCCCCCACTTCCGGTGGTTGAGAAGGTTATGGAGCTAGGCAAAAGACATGGGGCTATTAATATCTGGGATCCTGGAATACACTGTGTGAAGGGATATGATTCTCTCAAAGATATCTTAAAATTCGTTGATATTCTTTTGATGAACGCCGTCGAAGTTGAAAACCTGACAGGTGTCAGCGAACCAGAACAGGTGAAAAAATGTCTCTCTCCGATTAATAAGACTTTAACTGTGGTTAAGAAAATGGGAGCCGAAGGCTCGCAATTAATTGAGCCAGGAGATAAAAAGAGCATCCTTATAAGAGGTATTCCGCTCCAAAAATATGGTCTCAAAGTGCTTAATACTGTGGGTTGCGGCGACGCTTTCCATGGAGTTCTCGCAGGTTCACTGGCTCAAGGATATTCCCTTATTGAGGCTTTGCAAAGAGCGAACCTAGCGGGAGCGTTTAAAGCAACTAGAAGTGAAACAAGGGGAAGCCCCACCAGAGAAGAATTAGAAGGATTCTTTAAAAAAATAATAAACCAAAAATAGACCATGACATACGGAGTTCCATAATTGGTTTCCAATTTTTAATTCTGCTTATACGCACAATGATACCCCAAAATTTATGTAGGTTTTCACAGATTTTTCTGTATCTAAAAATTAGAGAAATTCAAATACTCAACTATACTAGAAATAGTAATCATTCTTTCATGGAGTTGCAAGCATATGGTTGATATTCAAAAGGTCTTTAAAAAGATTGGACTTGAACATGACGCTGAGTCTGGAGCTTATGTTCATAACAAAACCAACATTCCCCTCACAGTTCACTACGAACCAGAAGAGGAGACCATGGTTCTACTGGATCAGACAAAACTGCCTTACGAGTTTACGGTGTGGAAAACCAAGGATTATCGGAAAGCTGGCATTCCCGGCATAAAGGGTATGATTGTTCGAGGTAGTCAGGCGATAGGATGTGCAGCGGGTTATGGTATGCTACTGGCGGCTAATGAGTTTAAGAATGAAAATAAAGACAATTTTATGAAAAAGTTGAAGGAAGCCGCTAATTTCTTAAATGACACTAGACCAACCGCCTCGCCCCTAAAATGGGCAACGGATCTCTGTCTGAAGATCGCGGAAAAGTCTATTAATAACAATGGCAACGTAGGGGAAGCCGTTGAAGCCGTGAGGGAGGCTGCGGACTATTTTCTGGCTGCGGATCTCATACTGAGCTGGTATCTACGTCAGGATGGAAAGCAGCACCTAGAGGACGGAGACGTAGTTATGACCCACTGCAACGGTGGAAGCATGTCCTCAAGTTACGGTGGTCATGCTCTGGGAATGCTTGAAGAGGCTTATGTTGAGGGAAAAGACATAGTTATGGTGTCAAAAGAAACACGCCCCCGCAGTCAGGGATACAAACTCACAGTGTGGGAGCTAAACAGAGCCCAGATGCCCATAATAATCGTAACCGACAATATGATATCATCCTCCTTCGAACGTTTTGGAGTAAACAAGGTTCTCTTGGGAGTGGATAGAGTGGCTAGAGATGGATCGGTAGCAAACAAAATCGGATCCGCCGACATCGCCAGAGTAGCAGACCTTTATGGAACTGTGGACTTTTACTATGCCACCTCATACAGTACTATCGACCTAGAAACTAAGAAAGGAAGCGAAATACCGATAGAGGAACGCAGTACCGATGAGGTAACATACTTGTACAGATTGGAGGCAGAGGACAAGAGAAAGAACAAGGTGATCAGCGAAAAAAGTCTAAAAGAATGGCCGCCCAAAAATATTATCAAAAACAAAAAGGTGCCGGGAAAAGGAGAAATAATAATATATAATCCGGCTTTCGATGTCACCCCACCCAAGCTAATCGACCTAATAATAACCGATATCGGAGTCTATGCGCCGCACCAAATTAAAACCCTGACCAATGAAAAAATGAATCAGATTGTAAACCAAAGACTGGAAAAACAAGGAATCAAAGTCCCAGAAATAATATTAGAATAAGCTTCTCAGAATCAACCCCCACTCTAAAAACATATGGGAGAATCTTATTCGGAGGATTCTCCATACTTTTCTAGAAAGGTTTTAAGTTCATCCCCATAGTCCCCTTCGGCTCGAAGATCAATAAGCTTTTTCCCCTTCCTACCAATAACCGGAATACTATCTTTTTCCACTAATTTTACCGATGAGGGGTTAAACCAAACCTTACCACCAAAGCGGTCAGACAGACTCTCAATTTGACTAGGCGTAAGCGAATTTGAGTCAATAAAAACATCTATGCGGTCCAAACCAGATGCATCCTCACTTACAACCACCAAATAATCTCTAACACCTTCATAGCTGAAAATCGCCGAATCAATGGCAAAAGGACTAGTAAGGGTTCCCTTAATCTTGACCAAACTGTCCAAGCGAAACTCTGGAGGCATAACCTTACGGGTGATACGGCCACAGGAACAGGAACCGGGCACCATGTAGGAACTATCCCTTGAACGATACCTAATAGCCAAAGTACCGGTTCTGGAGATAGTGGTGTAAACCATCTCCCCCCTTTCACCCTCCGCCACCCTCTCATCAGTCTCCGGGTCAATAACCTCAACTAAAGATAGATCCTCCGGCCAGTGCACACCATGTTTCTCCTCACACTCCCCCCCACTGCCAGCCTCCGTCAATCCATATCCAATCCTGAGGTCAATGTCCCAAATCTTCTCTATACGCTTTCTCTTATCCTCCGAAACCGGCTCCCCCAAAGCATACCCCCTATTAAGCGAACTTTCTCGAGGATCCTCCCCAAACATCTCCTCGTACAAAGTAGCCCACTTCAACATAAACTGGGCAATACCAATAACCCCAGTAGGGCGATAGAAGCGAATTATATCCGCCTGCTGTCTACTGGTTGCTTGTTTACCTGCAGGCACAACAACAGCACCAAACCTCCTCAAAGCCTCATGAAAGCACAACCCTGCAAAAAACATGCCATAGCTCGCAGTTTGGATTACGATGTCTCCTTTTTTGAAGCCGGCTGTTTGGAGGTTTCGGGCTTCGTTGGTGGTTTGTACTTCTACGTCGTTGTTGGTGTAGCCTACTACTGTTGGTGTTCCTGATGTTCCTGAGGTTGTGTGAAAGACTGATAGATCGTCGTAATCGGCGATTGCGGCTTTGTAGTCTTTTACGATGTCTTGTTTGCTTGAGAATGGTATTTTTATCAGGTCTTCGGTGTTCTTGATGTCGGCTTGGGTTAGTCCTGCTTCTTTGAACTTTTTGCTGTATAGTTTTGTTTTGAACGCCAGTTCTATTGTGTGCTTGAACTTTTTTTCTTGAAGATTTAGCAGCTCTTCTTTTGTAAATTCTGGCTCCATAGGTAACACCATCAAGGTTGTAGAATTAAGGTGTATAAAAAGATTATTAGACACTTGGGGATTCAAACAATTTCCAGTAAGTTCTTTATTAAGTCTACCCGATCGCGATGAAAAACCACTAATCTTGGGGGATTCAGCGGTATAGTTTTTGATAATTGTTCTTTTCCACATCTGCGTAGCGTCCTCAGAAACAAAACATCTTTCCAAAAACCTATTTCTAATTACAAACAGAATCCCTAACTACCAAAACATGAAAAGGAAATTCAAAAAAATTTGTGGTCTTTTTAAGGGCAAAACAGAATAAATAAATCGCCAAGAGCTACAACTCCTGCTTTGAATAGTGAATGGTAGCCACCGAATCTTAACTAATTCTATAACCTCTACATAGCAGGGATAAAGCGATGTGGAAAAAAGTTGAGCTGATAAATGTTCTCAAAAGAATTTGCGCACCAGATACAGATTCCCCCCTATTTGAGCTGTGCAAGTGGTGCAACTGGTATCAGGTATTAGAAGTTAGAACTCTTCTCGGAACTCGTTTTAGGAGACCTCACACAATTTGTTCTAATTGCGGTTGTCCCACTACAATAATTCCCAATGAGGTAGTTTGTGCCTGTGGTGTTTGTAGAAGGATACTCGTAGAGAAATTCGTGATTTCCATTAATAGTGATAAAAAGGTATCTTCTGTGGAATATGAGTATGAATGCTACAATTGTGGAAACGCCTCAAGTACTACCTTTCTTCATCTCTGTGGCGATGGAGAACTGGGTGAGTGTGATTCTTTATTCCTAGGTGGAGAAGAGAAACCCGTTGGGTTTGAGTGCATAAGATGCCACAAATATATTCCAAATACAACAATTTAATTAAAAGAAACTTTGAGAATAACAATTACCTCTCTCAGAGCGGATGCTATGACTCGTCTCCCGGATAACAGCCGCCACCACTGCAGTTTGGATTTCTTCTAAATATTTAAATCACCCATTTTGTCCAAAGGTTTCAAAAATGATTTCTTTAATCTCCTCCTCAAGATTTTAGTAGTTCTCGCCATAGAAAAGTGTGTTGCCACTTTTTTGGGTGCTATTCTATCTACACTAGGATTTGCTTGTTTTGTAGCTGAAATAAATGATAGGCAAAGTCCTGTTTTCCCCTCTTAATCTTCTGATTATCTATCTTTTTCTGAATATTCATGACGTTTAAAATAGATTCCCCGTAAAGAGTACAAGCATTTCGCCGACATGTTTTATTACATTAGGAGAGTGATGGTTAGGGTTGGTATGTGCTCGGCTAGCCACTGGTAAATTAGCATGTAGAAATAGTATCCTAGGTACTGCACCACTCCGCCCATGATCTGCGAGACTGCGAGAATGAACCAGTCCCACTTAACGGAGATCCCGATGATAAACAGGCTGGTGACGATGCCTATAATGGGACCTGTTCGGCGGTAGGAGAACACCAGCATCACCAGGTTAATGACAAGCATGCCAACTCCCACAATCAGAACAATCCCGAAAACAATATTGAGCAGGTCATATATAAAGGGGTTAAACAGAAACGAGTAAACATCCATGAGAAGTCATCTCATTCAATCTTCTCCAAGAAAGGTATATGAACACCACGAAAAGCGGAAACCGGAAACAAAATCGAAAACTCCGAAAACTACCTGCTCTACCCTGTAAAATAGGAGCGCACCAGACGGCACTGATTAGAATACTCTCATTCAGAGAATGGGAGGATTTTGATGGATGTGTACACGAACCTAGATTACCATCACAGACCAATATAAAAAACGAAATTCCGTGCCATATCCATAAGCCTATAACCCTTCTTTAATTGTTAAAAAAGGCTCATAATAAAGAAAAATATAAAATGCTTGGAGAATCTCACGTTTTAACGAAGTCAGATTAATTTATGGATGTACTGGTACCGGCGATGTAGTTTCGTTCGATTCTGGGGTTAAGTTTTTTTGGGTTTGATGCGTTTTTTAGCATCCCTTTGTGTGGTGATGCCGTGAGACCCCCAGCTG
>DXJA01000347.1 GCA_019056875.1 Candidatus Jordarchaeum madagascarense | reverse complement strand
CTGCGATTTCGTAGAATTCGTCGTAGTCTTTACCGAAGGTTCTCATATCCATGTAGAATATGAATATCTCGGTGTCAGGATATTTTTCCTTTATTTGTCTTGCGTGTTTTACGCTGTAGGTGCAGCAGACTCTTGAGCAGTATGGGAACAGTCTCTGGTCTCGTGATCCCACGCACTGTATGAATGCTATTCGTTTCGGTTTTTCGTGGGTGGAGGGTACGATTACTTTTCCTCCGGTGGGGCCGAATGAGCTCAGTAGTCTTTCTAGTTCTAGGGAGGTGATTACGTTGGGCAGTCTACCGTAACCGTATTGGGGAGCTTCGAACGGGGTGAACACGTCGTAGCCTGTGGCGATTATTACCGTGCCAACGTTTAGTTCGATCTCCTTTTCTTGCTGATTAAAATCAATTGCCTCCGGTTCACAGACTTTTACGCATAGTTTGCACTCTATGCATTTTTCTCTATCAATGGTGTAAAGGTTGGGTACGGCTTGGGGGAAGGGTATGTATATGGCTCTCCTTGAGCCTAGGCCTTCTTCGAACTCGTTTGGGACGTATACTGGGCAAACTTCATCACATTTTCCACAGCCAGTGCATTTATCGGCTAGCACGTATCTTGGATGCTCTACTATTTTGACTTTGAAGTTACCTACGTATCCTTCAACTTCCCTTATTTCACTGTAGGTGTGAATCTCGATGTTTGGATGTCGGGATACGTCCACCATTTTAGGAGTTAGAATACATGCACTGCAGTCCATTGTGGGGAAAGTTTTGTCGAGTTGTGCCATCCTCCCCCCTATGGTTGGGGATTTTTCTATAAGATGAACTTTAAATCCTGCGTTTGCTACATCCAGCGCGGCTGAGATTCCGGCTATTCCGCCACCAACTATGAGGCATTCCGGAGTCACTTTTACCTTCTGCACTTCTAGTGGTTCCAACGCTGTGGCTTTGGCTACCGCGATTCTTACAAGATCTTTTGCCTTTTCCAGCGCTTCTTCGGGCGCTCTCATGTGAACCCAAGTGTCGTGTTCTCTAATGTTTGCTTGTTCGAAAAGAAATTGGTTCAATCCAGCCGCTTCACACACTCTTCGGAAGGTTGGCTCGTGTAGTCTAGGACTGCAAGCTGCGACCACCACCCGGTTAAGGTTCTGCTCTTTAATGTCTTGTTTAATCATTTCCTGCCCGGGATCTGAACACATGAAACGATACTCTTTCGATACTACCACGTTTGGCAGAGTTTTTGCGTATTCCGCTAGCTCTTGGGGACTTATTACACCAGCTATGTTTGTACCGCAATGGCATACGTATACTCCTATGCGTACTTCTTTTTCTCCCATTCGGGGTTCCTCCGATTTTTATAAATGGAATGGTAATACTGAGTTAAATTATCATTAAGAGGTTCTCACGCGTGTTTTTAGAGATGGTTTTTCCGACTTTAACGGTGATTTTTGATATTTAATGCTTTCGTTAACCTATAGGTGGAAAAAACATATATGCAAAGTTTATTTTCACATTTCGGACCATTTGGCGGTTCAATAGTTCTATTTAAATTAATGAAAAATAAGAAAAGCCGACAATCTTTATTTTTATGAATTTTTAGTATATTTTTTAATATCGAGTCTCATTTTGGGCGAATATTTTACTCTGGAGGCCGAAAGTGCTTCTTCCGTGCTATGAGCAAATAATTTATAAATTAAAAGTCGTAACGTAGGTTGGCGCAAAAATTCCATGACAAACGCACCTAAATATAAAAACTGAAAATTATCAATTTATCACAATTAAGAGAAGGTAGCCGGCTATGGTCGAAGACCAAAAAATCATAAAGGAAACCGACCCAAAATTTATCGAAGAAATAATCGAATACGGATCAAAGTTTTTTGGAAAAGAAGAAATGGAGCGATTAAAAGCCTGTATACAATGCGGAACCTGCGTAGGCGGATGCCCCTCTGGAAGAAGAGCGGCTTGGCGGGTAAAAAGCATATTCCGGAAAGCCCAACTGGGGCTAAAAGACGACGCGTTAAATGATGACGAACTTTGGGACTGCACCACATGCTTTACCTGTCAAGAGCGGTGCCCACGCAAAGTGAGTACTACTGATACTGTGCGGGTTGTTCGTAATATTGCTTTTCGAGAGGGTATTGCCCAGCCGAGGCATTTAGCTGTTTGTAGTTATTTGTTCAAGTTTGGTCATGCGGTTCCGATTAATGATGAGACTAAGGCTACTAGGAAGAAGATTGGTTTGAAAGAGCTTCCGGCTACGGTTCATATGTTTCCTGAGGGTTTGGATGAGGTTAATAAGATAGTTGAGGAGACTGGTTTTAAGAAGATTGTTGAGGAGACTCAGAAGGCTCAGGAGGCTAAGAAGAATGAGTAAAAGTAGGTATGCTTACTTTTTGGGTTGTTTGACTCCGAACAGGTATCCTGGTATTGAGGCGGCGACTAAGGATGTTCTTAACGCTTTTGATATTGAAGTTTTAGAGATGAATGCGGCTTCTTGTTGCCCCGCCCCAGGGGTTTTCGGTTCTTTTGATCTTTTCACTTGGGCTGTTATTGCAGCTAGAAATCTTACAATTGCCGAGGAGCTGGATGCTAATATTACGGTTACCTGTAATGGTTGTTATGGTAGCCTTCAAGAGGCAAATCATATGCTTAAGAAGAATAAGGAGCTTAGAGAGCAGGTTAATGAGGTTTTGGCTAAGGTTGGGAGGCAGTACAAGGGGACGGTGGAGGTTGTGCATGTGGTTGAAATTTTACGGAATGAGGTGGGTCTCGAGAGAATCAGTGATGCGACGATTCAGCCTCTAACGGGAGTTAAGGTGGGGATACATTATGGTTGTCACTTTTTAAAGCCGAGTGATGTGAGACAGCAGGGAAGCCCCGAGACTCCGGTAATTATGGAAGAGCTAGTTTCTGCCGTTGATGCGGAGCCTGTAGAGTACAAAGAAAAATTAATGTGTTGTGGTGCTGGTGGCGGAGTGAGGGCTGCGAAAATTGATATCGCTTTGGATTTTACTAGGGAGAAAATTGATAATATGCTAGCGGTGGGTGCTGACTGTGTCACTTCGCCGTGTGCATTCTGCCATTTTCAGTTTGATGCGGGACAGCAAGAAATAAACGCCAAGCTTAATAATGGTCATTATAATCTGCCAGTGATTTTCATTACCCAGCTGATTGGGTTAGGACTTGGTATATCTCCGGTTAGAATGGGGTTATACGACAATAAGACTCAAGTTCAAACATTGCTTGACAAAATTCGTGTAGGGTAATCCAAATCTTTTTAACTTTTTAATAGAAGATTTTCTTCCCTCACTAGGATACGAGAGCGAATTAGAAAATATTTTTCCTTTAAGGAGTGTAGCTCCTTTCTATGTTTTATCAAATTTATAGTCTGTAGGGGTTTAGGGCGTCCTCTAGTCTTACATTTTCAGGGTAGTGGGATTGCTATTCCGTAAAGCAGTGATAGTATCACCAGTATTATAGGTATCATTAAGCCTATTATTAGTGATTTATTTTTGGGTATTTTATGGATGTGGGATAAACCGTAGCCAATTAGGATTCCTGTCCAAATTAACATTATGTCGAGTATAATGGTGTTTAAAAATATACTGATGGCTAGCCCTATTATTTGAGGAGTTCCAGCGTATCCTAAGATAATTAGGGTGTCTTTGAATTTCCCTTTTCCTCCGAGGATTTTATAAAAAATCCAGTAGAGTAATCCAAAAGCGGGCCATAGTATTATAAATTCTGCTATTATGACTACGATTGAAAGAGTTAGTGTTAGGGAGAGTGTTGAACTCATCGTTGATATCACTAATATCTGCTGAACATAGATTGGGATTGTTGGAAATAGGAATTGAAATAGGTATTGACTGATAAGTAGGGTGAGTGCATATTGGAGTGGCTCTGTTAATCTGAAGGAAATGATGGCTTGGATAATAGCTATTATGATTAAGGTTGATATGACTAATAGTGGACCCTTAAAATCTGGGAAGTGGGATATCTCCATAAAGTTTGTATCTGGTCTGTAAAATGTTCCAAGAATCCTTTGTAATGCTTCTTTAAATCCGATCCTGGGAAATATAGTTTCTTCAAAATGGGTCTCCAAACCCGAAAGATCCGCACCACATTTTGGACAAGTATTATTTATTGGTGAAATAGCTTCGCCACAATAGGGGCAAAATATTCCAGCACGTCTTTTCTTCATTATTCCAATTCTCCTTTCCTAGTTTATACTATGGTACTTGACCTCTGAGGGCTTTGGTATTATAGTTTATCAATGAGTTGTTATTATATTTTGGAATAGTTTTTTAGATTTTGTTCGGGGTCATATTTATATTTACTGGAAATATTCGAATATGATAAAGCATTTCTAATAATGATCATAGCTAAATCTTAAGTAATGCTTTTAAGCTTAGGATTTACATGAGAATTTCATACAAAAATAGTATTGAGCCAAGATTCGCAGAGATATGCAAGAATTCTTGGAGGTGCAAACTCTGGGAAAAATAAGACCATCCTACATTAAAAATATTGCAAATGACTTAGCCGAAAAATTCTCAACCATCTTCACTATAGACTTCGATAAGAATAAAAAATTAGTAGAAAAGTACACAAATGTAGAGTCCAAAAAAGTTCGAAATAGAATAGCTGGTTATCTTGTAAGCATCATAAGAAGGAGCCAATTTGAATACGTGAGTCCAGAGGAGGAAGAATTCCCCGAAGACTACGAAGAATACGAAATAACTAGAGCAGCAGCAGGAGAGGAAGAAGTAGAGGAGGAAAAAGCAGCAGAAGAAGAGGAAGAGTTAGAGAAAGCAGAAGAGGAAGAAGTAGAGGAGGAAAAAGCAGCAGAAGAAGAGGAAGAACCGAAGAAAGCAAAGAAAGCAAAGAAACAGAAGAAAGCAAAGTAGAAGAGGAAAAAGAAACTTAGGAAGAGAGGGGGAATTAAAAAGCAGGAGGGATAATGGGGGGTTAACCAGTTTCGAATAATTTTTATCTACTAATATGTTAGAAAAGAGTTTATCTCCTTTTGGAGGGTTCTTTGAATTTAAGTACTTGAAGATATTAAATATAAGATCTT
>DXJA01000346.1 GCA_019056875.1 Candidatus Jordarchaeum madagascarense | reverse complement strand
TTAATTAAATAAGTTATAAGAATAGTTTATCGTTAATAGTATTATTTAATTATTTTCTAGGCTTAAAATTTATAAATAGGGATTAGGATAAAAGGCTTGAACAAAGGTGTTAATAGGGTTCGGTGGAGACCTGATGTCCAGAGAATTTAAGGATGTTTGGAATTACTACTATACTACAAGTATGAGTAAAGAGGGGGACCAAATTATTGTAATTCATGCTGCCGCATCCCTAAAAACTTTGGTTAAATTGGGATTGAATGATTCGACCAAAATTAAGAACCTCTGGCTAGAAGTTATAAAACAAGTTCCTTTCTTTAGCGATAATGCTGTTAGCACAAATTTTGAAATAAGTGTTGAGGAGGACAATGTTGAAGCCACTATTACTATAACACAAAAGATACAAAAATAGCTCATTCTTAGACAGTTCTAGGAAACCCTTTAAGAGATTAAAAGCTACTTTTATATGAACTAATAACTAAACTTGAAAATCGGTAAATTCATGGTTTTTTATGCCTTTTCCTAATTATAAAAACTTAAATAAAACACAATCACCTAATTTTAACTTAGCGATATGATTTACGGTTCGAAAAGTCATCGCATGGATGGTGTAATTTCATTTGATACATGGCGTATACATCATTGAAGCTTCCAGTGGCGTGTGCCTCATCTCTCGAAAGTATGGGGAAGTAGAATTAGATGAGGGGCTTATCAGCGGTTTTTTAACCGCCTTACAACAATTCTCCTCAGAGTTAACCTCTCACAAGGGTCAACCCGCAATTCTTCGTGAAGTAGAGATGAAAAGCTATGCAATTGTATATGAAAGAATAGAAAACACCATGGTCGTCGCGAGCGTCGACAAAAGGGATAATGAGAGGGTACTCCGTGACGCACTTGGTAAAATAATCGACATTTTTGTTCAGAGATATGGTTATTATCTTAAGGATTGGCGTGGCGATATCAAACCTTTCAAGGAATTTTTACCTGAAATTGATAAATTAACGCTGGACGGGCGAATCGCTGAACTTGCAGTTCCAAAACCACTCCTAAAAAAGAAAATCCCAAAATCTATCGTTAAAATGGGAGTGTTTTTAGAGGAGGACGCTTTTAAAGTAGCTAACCTTTGCGATGGAACAAAATCCAAAGAGGAAATAGCTGAAGAAACGGGATTTGCTGTAGAAAAAGTAGGTGAATTATTGGAAAAACTTGATAAAATGGGTTTAATTGAAATGTGACACTGAAACTTCTATTTTTGACAGGTACAAAATTAATGTTAATTTCACTCCAATTCTTCGAAGCGTATTCCATAGTAAATCAGTATTAATGCAACCATAGCAAGTGCCGGTGCTAAAATTATTGACAATGGTGTAGACAAGTATGTTCTAATTAGTGTTGCCTGCAGTACTCTGCCGACATAGTAAATAGTGAAGCCGAATCCTAGGAGAAGAGCTCTTTTTCGTATTGTACCAATTCCCTGCCATGCCACGTAGAAGAATATCAGGGGGATAATGAGCGCATAGAGTGCCACCAGTATATAATTTGTTACTACGTATACCATACCACTGGGTTGATAGAGAAATCCGGTAATTATCGGAATCTGGGAACTAATACCAAAGTTCAAGTAAGTTATGAGCGGGTCCTGTAGAAAAATGAATTGTGGAACAAAATAGTTGAGTTGTTCTATTTCAAAAGAGAATAGTAAATCTTCTGGTACTAAAAGTATCACAAACGCAGCTATGAATGGTATAATGGGTATTATCCTTTGCAAAATTCTGTTCTCTAATAGAGTCATTGTCATACCAAGTGTAAGCCAGCCTAGAGCTATCCATTGCCAGAAAGAACCCAAACGCCAATACCAAGGATTAATCAGAAAATAGCCGAATAGAGGATTAATAGAAATCAAAAATACATTTGGAACCAGAAAGAAGTCGTGTATCATAAAAAAGACTCTGCCAATAGCTAAACAAACGAAAAACACACCTAGACTAAGTAAGAATATGTTTTTTGTCTGTCTCCACTTGAAGAAGTATAAATAGATAAATAACAGTAGATAGAAGGAAATAGTGGCGAACCATACACCCAAACCGATGGAATCCAGTACATATCCTGACGGTATCACGTTTAACACCTTAATTGATGATTTTTAACTTTTAATTCTTTATTTTCTACAATATAAATCTAAGCCGTTTAACAATTTTAAATCAAATTTTAGTTAAATAATTTATGATGAAATAATTATTTTTTTAAATTTAAGAAGTTTTTCGTATACAGGAAAAAATCTATAACGTAAGTTAACCAAATTAAAAGAACTCATTAAAAAAGGTTTTATTATAAATTGAATCCGTATAAGCTGTGTATGAAATGATAGGATATGCATCAGGTTGCTTTTTGGAAAGACGGAAAGGCTTGATTATCCCACACCAGGTTCCAGAAGAGTTGAAAGCTTATCCAGTTGAACTTCAGGTGGAAAGAGGTTATGACTATTCTGACTTCGATAATGTAGTGTCTATCCACCTTCCTTTTACACATTATAAGGTATCAAAAGTTGAAGAAATAACAGTTTACAAGAAATCGAGAGGAGTGAATATTGCATCGCTAAACGAAGATTTGTGGAAAGCTGATCTTAAACTTTTTAAAAGACACATTAAGGAGGCTGCTCCGAAAGGGGTAAAATACGCTATTTTTCACTATGGTAGTTGTAATTGTCCTGGTCGTCCTTGGGGTGATGAAAATCATAGAAGGCTTCACTGGAATAGAGAAAAAGAGTTTCTAGTTGAGATCTCTGAATTAGCTGCGGATAAGGGAATTAAGTTGCTAGCAGAAAATCATCCCTACGGCGATGGGATTTTTTTGAACCATACTAAACATATTGCTGTAATAGTTGAAGGAAGATATGCAGAATTTTGTTTAGATTTTCCCCATGCTTATTATCGATTTATGAAGTTCAGTGAAGCTAATTTGGACGAGATTATAAATAGATTCAGGGAGAGTATCCGTGAAGTGCATTTGGCTGACAGCAATGGTTCAAGCCATGCCCCTTTGGCGCTCGATAAAGGGAGGATTAATTGGAGAAAGCTACTTTCTCTGCTCCAGAATTCCAAGTTATTTATTATTGAGTTGAGAGAAAATCCGTTAGAATCATTAAAGCAGGTCGAGAAATTTTACTATAATAATCTGAGATAGTGATAATTGATCAGCCTAATTTTTAGATCCATAATGGCATCTCTAACGCGATAATGTTATGGTTATTTTTTGAAAGGCTCGGTAAAATATGTCGGATACAGAGAAAAATACTCTCTCCACTTTTCCAAAGGATGTATCTTTTTCAGGGTACCCCCAATCATAAAGGGATTTTTTTAATAGCATTTCCAGACCAAGTGGGATTGTTAGTTTCCCGATTAGCGATAGTTCTGAAAACTTCTTAATCGATTTATCGTCTAAATATCCTTCAGCGTCGTAAAAACTTTCCTTTCTGAGATCTTGAACCTTTTTCTCTATTTCGTTGGCGTATAATTGGATTTCTCTCATTTTTTGTAGTGCTTCGGAATTGAACAATTTTGTTGCCGCAACTTTCTTGTACAATGATTTTATCTCATCGTCGACATTTACTATAGGCGTTCTCCAAAGAATTTTCTCAAGTTTGGAAATGATGCTTCTCTGCTTGGAATCGGTACTCTTCCTTCTCAATTCGGGAAGTATTGAATCTATATATAATACTCGCTCAAGATAACCCTCAAAATCGATGTCTAGGTTCTCTTTAATTTCTTCGGGTGATATTAAATAGAATGTGTAAGGTTCACGAGTTTCCTTCTCCGTTCCCGCTTTTTTAAAAAGGCTTTTGGTTGCTTGGGATAAATTCTTCATCATTGTGGATTTGCTCAACAGCGAAGAAACCCGGTTTTTCAGGTTTTCGTATGTTTTCAGCTCTTTGTTCTTCATTAGTCCAACTGCGTGGTCCCCTGGTTTGAAATAGAATGAGCAATTCTCAAGAGCTTTTTCAAGAGAATCATGGACTCCTAGAAGTTCTTTGAATAAAACAGGATAACCATGAGCTGCAGTATTAAGATAATAATAAGCTCTCTTACCCTTTCCAGAGGGATATGTCAAAATAATAACTCTTTCTAAATCTCCGGGGTGATGAGCTGACGACGGAGCTATAACAAAACCTTTGCTATAAGCCATTAAGATGTAGATGGTGTATCTCTCTTCCCTTTCTTTCAATCCAGGGAGTCTGAGAGTGAAACCAATTTTTTCAACGAGGCTTTTTTCTTGTTTCATCCATTCGGTAGATAATAAATAGTAAGCTTTTTTATCGACTTCTTTGGTGAAATATTTGAAGATGCCCTTGATGTCCCTTTTTTTAACTAGGGAGCCAACCCATTCCAAGAATATGATGCTTTGAACGTCGCATTTAACAATTTTCCTTCTCTCTCGATTTGACCCGTTGTAATGCATACGGTTATAAGAATCGGCTGACCGTAGAATCTTTCTGCGTGAGATGGATTGATCGGAAAGTACGGAAAGGGAAAGGCCATATCCGATTTAAATGATGAC
>DXJA01000345.1 GCA_019056875.1 Candidatus Jordarchaeum madagascarense | reverse complement strand
TGATCATCGCAGTGTACTTGGGTGCTGGCGTTATTTTTAGGATGATCTCGGTGAACACTCCTAGGGTTCCCTCCGAACCCACAAAGAGCCGGGTCAAATTGTAACCTGATGAACTTTTCCAAACTCGCCCCCCGGTCCTTATGATTTTGCCTCCGGGTAGAACCACTTCCAATCCAAGCACATGGTCAATGGTTGCACCATACTTTAATGCTCTAACTCCGCTGGCATTATTCCCCACCATACCTCCCACGGTGCAAGCTATAGCGGATCCCGGGTCTGGAGGGAAACAGTAACCGTACTTTCTAAGCTCCTTGTTTAGTTCCCCATATATTACACCTGGTTGGCACACCACCACTCTGTCTTTCAGGTTAATCTCTAGGATTTGGTCCATTTTCACAAAGTCTATTGGAATGGCGTTATTGTATCCTAGGGATTGTCCCGCGTAGCTTGTTCCTGCACCTCGTGGAGTTACCGGTATCCTGTTTTTGTCCGCAAATTTGATAATTTCCGCTACCTCTTCCTTGTTTTCCGGTCTTACCACCACTCCTGGTATTACTCTCAGAAAGGAAGCGTCTGATGAATAAGCTAAGAGTTCCACCGGGTCTATGGTGGCATCGTCTTCGCCAACAATTGCCGCAAGGGCTTTGTGAATTTCTTTTTGCTCCATAAAATATTCACCCAATAACTCTCTACCTTACAGAGATTTATTTTAATTATATTTTTTATCCCTTAAAAAGCAATAAATTATCAAATATCCTTTACAATTCTTGACATTTCAAAAAAGTTTCATCGTAGCCCACTTGTGGCTTTCTCCGCGTCGATGCCTCTAAGTCTTGAACTTGACTTAAGATTCAAGGGTGGGAACGCTTCAGGATCTATTTTTACGTCGATGATTGCGGGTTTTCCACAATTTAGAGCGTTTTTGACTGTATCCACAATCTCATCCGGCTTCTCCACAGTCCAACCGCAGGCTCCAAAGTTTTCGGCTACCTTGGCAAAGTCAGGGTTAGTGTAATCACTGCCAAAATCCGTTCCGAAGGTCATCCTTTGAAACATTTTCGGTGCCACATAAGAGTTGTTATTCATGATGATGGTCACCACGTTGAAGCCGCATCTTACAGCGGTTTCCAGATCCTGTAGGGTCATCATGAAGTCTCCGTCTCCAACTACGCACACTACTGGTTCTTCGGGTTTCGCAGCCTTTGCCCCTATCGCCGCGGGGAAAGCAAAGCCCATGGACCCCAGATTAACCGAACCGAGGAAGGTTCTGGGATAAAATGTTTGCATAAAGGCGGTTATGAACAGGCGGTGAAGCCCTGCCCCTGCAGTCACTATGGACTTTTTGGGAATTGCTTTCTGAATGTCCCGCAGTAGGCGCTGAGGCTTTATAGGCACACTGTCGGAGTTCACATCCGCCCCCCAGATTGCACTCCACTCCGCTTTCTTCTTTTCTATTTCCTCCACCACTGCGGTTGTCTTTCTTCCCGCTCCCTTCGAATCAAGAATTCGTATCATTTCCAAAAGAACCGTTTTGGCATCACCCACAATACCATATTCACAGTGATAATTTACCCCCAATACCGAGGGGTCGATATTAATTTGTATTATATCTCCCTTGATAGGCGTTGAGAAATTGTAGGTGGTCAACGAGGAAAAGGTGCACCCTATCCCGAGAACAACATCGGCCTCTTCCAAAGCGTCATCAGCTATACTGATTCCGCCACACCATCCGCTCACGCCCAGTGCTAAGGGGTGATCCTCAGGAAAACATCCCCTACCATTCTGAGTTGTGGTAACAGGTATCTGAAGCATCTCAGCTATGGTTTTGAGCTCCTCCCAAGCATTGGAACATATTACCCCACCGCCAGCCAGAATAACTGGCTTCTCAGCTTTTATCAGTCTCTCCGTCGCTTCCTCCACTATCATGGGGGAAACGCTTTGAGAATCCACATTTATTGGGTAATCAGTCTCTACCTCTCCTTCCTCGTCGTAGATATCCTCAGGCATCTCAACCATAACGGGACCCGGTCTCCCGGCCTTCGCCAAGTAAAAAGCGTTATTAATAATCCTTGGAATATCCTGCACCCGGCCAATGCGTTCACGATACTTGGTGTAAGGTTCAAGAACCGCAAACTGGTTCGCTTCACCAAAAATATCACGCCCAATATACCTTCTCGCCACCTGACCCGCAAGCAGAACCACTGGTGAAGAATCCCTGTAGGCGTCCACAATACTGAGCACCCCGTTTAAAGTGCCCGGACCAGAGTGCATCTGGCAAACACCCACCTTCCCACTGGCACGCGCATAGCCGTCTGCCATGCTACCTGCACCGCGTTCATGACGCGTAACTACGTACTTTATGCTCTCTTCAGTGCCAAGGGTGGATAAAAATCCGGCAACCGAGGTACCGCAAATTCCAAAGATGTACTCTACCGCGTTTTGTACAAGTGCATCCACTATTGCCCTATTACCCTTAACCGTGACCATAAAAAACCTCCTAACTTTGAAATTTAGTTATACACGTTACACTATAAAAATAATTATGCTAATTCTCAAAAATAATAGTTTACGCTTTCACGAGCCGAATATTCTAGTTTTTCTGAGGTAATCCATTATAATGGGCATAAGGTCCTTACCCCTTAATCTTCCCAGGCCTCCTCCTTGGCAGTCTATTTCGCTAAAAGCAGTGGTTTGGTCGGTTCTCACTCCCGGTCCCGCCATTTCCAGAGGCACGGGTTCACCAGTATGATCCCGGATAGTACAAGGGGTCGTGTGATCCGCTGTCAACACAATGTAATGCTCGTTTTCCAAGTCAATTCCCTCTATCAGTTTTCCCACCATGTTATCCAGTTTCTCAATCATTTGAACCTTCAATTCAGGGTTCCCGTCATGCGCCGCATTATCCGTTGGTTTGAAGTGGATGAATACTAGGTCGTTTTCGGGGAGTATATCTAATGCAGTCTTCGCTATCGATTCCTCATTCGTTTCGTAGGTTGCTGTGTCACCCGGAGCCTTGTAGAGCTTCATTCCCACCGCCGCGGCAACTCCCCTATACAGTGCTGCGGCAGCCACGCAGGAGCATGATATTCCATACTTCTCATTTAGCGGAATTACCTTTGGTAATATTCCGGCTCCCCTCATCAAAACTCCGTTTGCCGGGGGTTCTCCTCGATTGATTCTCTCCTGATTTAACGGATCATTTTTCAAAATTTTGTGGAAAGCTGTGCTCAACTCATTAACGATTTTTGCGGTCTTTAACGCTTCCTTGGAACCGTCCAAAGGTTTGCTTTCTTGTACTGTTTCCTGAATTTCATGGGAATCGGTGTCTGAAACCTTGTAAGATAAGCCGGGCCCACTGAGTACCAATACTCCGCGATGCTCTACGCTATGCTTGAGAGTGAACTCTACATCCTTAGCCGTTTTCAAACTGTACTCGTTCAGTTTTTCCGCTAGTTTATCTCCCTCAGGAACCTTTCTTCCCGCCCGGCGATCCACTATGCGGAGTCCCTTTTCTTCTTCTTGGAGAGTGGCGAAATTTACGCGCAAAGCAACATCTCCCGGATTTACGTGTATACCTACACCAAGAGCCTCGAATGCACCTCTACCAGTGTAATATTCGTGGGGGTCGTAGCCGAAAATGGCGAGATGCGCCGTGTCGCTACCCGGTGGAATACCCGGGGCTATAGTGTCCATAATTCCGCAGCAACCGATTTTGGCAACGTAATCCAGATTTGGAGTTTTAGCGGCCTGAAGAGGGGTTTTTCCTCCCAGTTTCTTGTTAGGTCGGTCTCCCATACCGTCGGAAACGATTAGCAGCGCCTTCATTTACATAATCACCTTGAAACATTATTTGGAGCGTTTCTCATAAGACTTTTTAAGGGCTTCTAAGGCAGGCAACTTTTCGCCCGATATATAAGTTATGAAGGCACCCCCCGCAACCGTGGAGTATGAAACCTTGTTCTCAAACCCAAACCTGCGAAGTGCCGCTGTGGTGTGTCCTCCTCCCACCAGTGAAAACGCCTCTGACTCCGCTATCGCCTCAAACAGCCTTCTAGTTCCCATCGCAAACGCTTCCTCCTCAAACACTCCCGGAGGGCCATTAAATACTATAGTCTTTGATTCCCGAAGTGTTTGAGAGTACTTCTCAATAGTTTTAGTCCCGATGTCCTTTACTGGCTTCTCCACAGGTAGCTTCTCTACATCAACCTCCCTCCTTTTTCCGCCATCATCGTAGGCCAAATCTACAGGCAATTCAATTCTATCTCCCAACTCATTCAACATCTCTCTGGTATTAGAAAGAAGTGGGAGGTAGCCCTTCTTCTCTATTAACCCTTCATTAACCTTGCCTAAATCATACCCCTTAGCTAAGAGAAAAGTGTTAGCGATTAGCCCCGAGATAAGAACTTTGCTAGCTATATCATTCCCCAGAACATGTCTAATAATTGCGAAAGTGTCTTCCAGTTTCAATCCACCCAGAGCATACACCGAGGGTTTCTTAGGGTTTTTGGAAACTTTGTCAAGAGTTTCCACCTCACGCTCCATAATTCTACCCGCTGTTGCAGGCAAAACTTGGGCAAAAGCCACAAGAGAAGTGTCTGCCCGATGAGCTGCACTAAAAGCATCATTAACATAGTAATCCGCGACCTCTGAGAGAGAACGAACAAAATCCGTTGCCACCAATTCCTCCAAAGGCATCTTAGCCTTCTCCTCTCCCACAAACCGCACATTCTCCAAGACCAGAATCCCCCCATTTTTCAAATTTCTTATCGCAGTAATCGCCTTCTCGCCATACACATCATCCACGAAATCCACCCTACTGCCCAAAATATCACCAAGAATTTCAGCATGCTGCCTCAAAGAAATAAAATCGGGATCACCCTTACGACCCTGATGAGCAAGAACCACCACCCGCGCATCCCGATCAACCAGATCCTCAAAAGTGGGAATATGAACTCTTATACGTGAATCGTCAGAAATCCTACCCGTAACCGTATCCACAGGACTGTTAAAATCCACTCGCAGCAATACAGTCTTTCCAACGAAATCAAAATCATCCATAGTATAAAACTTCTTAACCATACACATCATCACCTCTAAACCCAAGTCCCAAAAACAAAATCCATTCAAACAACCATACTAACAACTCAAGGAACCAATAACAAAAAAAGATAAGTAACATCCATATTAAATTTTGCGACCAACCCTCTTAAATCTCCAATTAAGAATCCCTCGCCTTCCTCCTCTAACCTAACTATTAGCAACAAAAAACATCAACTTTCCCTCAAAACCCCATAAATGCCCATACTATATTTTTATTATATTTAGAGTAGTTGCAAAATTATTATGAGCAGAAACATCATTTTACTGTTGTCAATGAAAGTATTTTGGAGGTTTTTTGGGATACTTACCCAACTTCTCGAGCAGTTCGCTTGTCTGTGGGTATCTTGCTAGATCCGCGTAGGGCAAAACATTTGAGTTAAAGAATTCCGCTTGAAAATTAGGCTCTGCTGCAAGCTCCACATATGTGACCTTATCTGATATTTCTTCAGCGGTTTTTCTAGCCGTTTTGGAAGCTAGAGCCATTCTTGCTCCGGTTCCTGCTGCGTTTCCCACAATTCTTACCTTCTCCAATGTTGTTTCAGGGTACATGCCGATTATTCTTGCGTTTTCAGGATCTATGTAAGAGCCGAAGGCTCCGGCTATGAATACTATATCTATGTCTTTCTCGACTATACCTTTCTTTCTCATCAGCGCCATGGTCCCGGTGTGCATCGCGGCCTTCGCTAACTGAATTTCTCTAATGTCTTTTTGCGTGAAAACAATGTCTTCTCCGGTTGAGGTTTCTTTCCCCCACGCTAGCACAAACTCAAGTCCACCTTCCGCGGCGCGCAATCTCGGTGAGGCAACATCTTTGTTCATAGTTCCTGTAACCTCAATTACTCCCGCTTTTAGCATCTCAGCAAGTATGTCCACCATGGCTGAACCACAGATTCCACAAGGTTTAGCATTATCTATAGTCCAATACTTAACCTCAAATGTATCCGGGTCTATTCCCACTTTCTCAATAGCACCTGTCGCGGCTCTCATTCCCTGCTTTATATGAGCACCTTCAAGTGCTGGGCCAGACGCACAGGAGCACGCTAGTATCTCGTCTTTATTCCCCAAGAAAACTTCAGTATTTGTCCCAATATCTAACGCCATGCAAAGTTCATCTCTCTTGTAGATTTCGGTTGCCAATATTACCGCAACAGTATCAGCTCCAACAAAACCCGCTATTACCGGAAGAACATAGATATTGCCATTTGGATTAATTTTCATTCCAATATTTTCTGCGTTGATATTTAATCCCCGTCTTATCGCCGGAGGATATGGCGATAGAGCCACATACTTTGGACAGATATCTAGGAGGAGGTGGTGCATGGCAGTGTTACCAACGGCGGTCATTTCATACACCTCTTCCGGATTCACATCCGTCTTGTCTAAGAGGCGCTTAAGGATTTGATTTATACCCTCGACAAGGGCTTGTTGAAGTTCTTTCTGCTCCTTGAAACCCTTCTCTGCATAAGTGATTCTTGTTATTACATCCTCACCATATGGTATCTGCGGGTTCATCAAAGATTCTACCGCCATCACCCTTCCTGTGTTTAGGTCTAGAAGGTACCCCGCGAGTTTAGTCGTGCCCACATCAACGGCGTATCCGAAGATTCTGTGAGTTGTGTCTCCAGACTCCACCCCAATAATTGTATCATTATCCCACACAACAACCGTTATCTCCCATTCACTATCCCTTAAGATGAGCGGTAAACGTTGAAGAAGATTATAACTTACTTTAGGGTTCTCGAGACCATATCGAACTTGCAACTCGTCTAACAGTCTGTCCACATCGGACCTAGGATCTTGGAGAGTTGGAGTTGGCAATTTGACAAAATATTTGTTGATGAGAGGTTCAAGTTTCACAGGGGTTTCTATTCCTTCTACTTGAAGTCTCTGTCGGCCAGTTCTGCTTTCCTCTGGAATTCTAACGGTAAGATTGCCTTGGACTGACACACAGCAAGCCAACCTATAGCCCGCAGATATCTCCACTGGCGATAGGAGTACCTTCTCCATTTCGGTTATAGAACCCGCGTTTTCCCCTTCTTTTTCAATTATGACCTTGCATTTTCCACACTTGCCACTGCCTCCACAAATTGAGGTTAGATCCGCCCCTACAAGTTTTGCCCCTTCTAATATGGTGGTGCCAGATTTAATCCTCACGCGTTTTCCTTCCGGTTGAAAAATAACTTCCACTTCTGTAGCCATCTAAACCACTCATCTGAAAGCTTTCATGTTCATTAACTGTTTTTAAAAAAATTTTTCATAAACTCTCATTAATGTATTTTGTTATTAAATTTTGTTTTTCTTTTTATACGATTCTTGTGGCGCATATTCACTTTGGTCTTGCAAAATCTAGAAAGCCAGTATCTTTCAATAAGCAGGACTATGTCAGCCCCATCGTTAAACCTCTCACCAACGATTCCTAAATTTACATCCAATGAATCCTTCAGATAATATTCAAGCATGACTCTACAACCGCATAAACATAAAATTTATTTATTAAAAAACCAAAAATGGTTAGACACATGCGATTTCGCGTCTTATTCGCATGTGCACTGGTTTAAAAATATGGAGGAAACTTGAAAATGCCTAAACCGGGCGTTACTTTACCATCACATGGCTTATGGAAGTTATTGGATAAGGAAGATTTGGACATCATTGATGCTGCTGCTTACAAAATTCTACACGATGTCGGTGTCTTCATGGATGACGAGGAGCTGCTAAAGATGACAGAAAAAATGGGAGGCAACGTCAACTATGAGAAGAAATTGGTCACGGAGATTCCGGAATACGTAGTTAAAGAGAATGTGCGCAAGGCGCCTAGGAGCTTTATATTAGCTGGCAGAGATCCGGAGTGGGACATTGTCATTGAGGGACCTGGAAGAAAACAATTCTGGGCACCGGAAAGCGGAGCTACAGATCATATTGGATGGGATGAAACGAAGAAGACATTTTATCGAAGGAGAGCAAGTTCAAAAGACACGTTGTATGGAGCCAAAATCGTCGATGGCGTCGATGAATTTGATCACAACATATACCTCTACGATGCTGCAGAAGAAGGACAACAAGGACTACCATCAGAGCTCAACAAGATGAACGCTATGCTTCAGGGCACTACGAAGTGGGCTGGACACCTCTGCACCACCGTTTCAGACATCAAAGAACACGATTACGTAGCAAGATTGGGTGCAGAGGTAGCCGGAGGCTCAGAGGA
>DXJA01000344.1 GCA_019056875.1 Candidatus Jordarchaeum madagascarense | reverse complement strand
CTTACACAATAGAGTTTAAAGAGGAGGACTAGTCTATGTCCCGTGAAGATGTAGATAAGATGATGAAGGATTATCGGGAAAAGGCTTTGGCTTCAAGAACGCGATACCAAAAATTCGTAGACATTTTCTCCCTGATTCCTATTACCGTCTACTTTTTTTCGATGGTTACGTTTGTGGTTTTGACAGGAGCTGGGCTTACTGTCCTGGAACATTTACTGAGGCCTCCATTATGGCTAGGCAGTCCCACTCTCTTACCTGATTTTCAACAGAGTATTCTGATACATTTGTGGTTTGTAAACCCCATACCCCCCGTATGGAGCCATTCACCATGGACCGCAGCTGCCATCAGCGTGTTAATTGGTCTCGCACTATTTACAGTATACTTCATCTCAAGACGCATCGCTTACAAGGAAACCCTTTACCTAGATTTGGGCTTCTTAACTTTCTTTCTGCTGGGATTAATTTTAATGTTTGTAGCTCCTAACCTGTTCGCCACGCTCTACTACTATTTCCCGGGTACCGTAATATTCGGTCTACTGGCAATTCCCGCCTTAGTCACAACTGCCGCTAAAAATCCTTTCAGTTTTCAGCATGTCGAAAGACTTATTCCCCCAATGATTAAGGACTTGGATGTTTACAAAAACATCCATTACGCAATTGCTGGCTTCTGGGGTTTAATCTTTGTTGTTAACGCTATTCTGGGCTATATTGGGTATTACATACCTACAACGAAACCATTATGGGCTGCCATTTTCTTCATGCCACTGTTCTTTTTGATCTATGGTTGGGCTTTCATGACCCATTTTCCAGCATGGTACACCCGAAGAGCGCTGAAAACACCATTAGAGAGGGCATCAACCCCCTTGCCACGATTGGTAAGAATAGTGGGAGCAGCCCTAATACTGTTCGCAGTGTTGGTCATTTTATTAAGTCTTGGGCAGACCTCATCCCTAGTGGGAATACTGGAAATTGTTGTTGCTATAATTCTCATAGCTGCCGGAATCGGAATAATTTTCGTCAAAAAATGGGGCTGGTATCTAACGATGGGTGGACTAGTGTCTTATATTCTTCTTATATGGTTGGCTTATCTCTTTCCGAATGTCAGTATAATTGATTGGATAACCTCGGTTAACAACTTCTTGTACAATCTCTCCTTCGCTGCGCCGTCCGAGCAATTCTTGTTCCTAGCGGTGGTCCTTTCAGGCATTTCTTCGGTGTTCATCTGCTACCTATTCCCAAAACGTAACTATTACATACTTTAAAAAAATCATAATATATTGCATTAAATACAACGATGCGAATGGGTTCAGAGAATTCAGATTGCTTATCTCCCTCCTCAACCTTTTTTTATCTGAATGTTTCTCTATCATACTGTCCGTTTCAAAAATGAATAATTACACATTTTTAGGAGGATGAATTCGTGTCTGCTGTTGATGATGTGGACAAAATGATGATTGAGTATCGGGAAAAGGTTTTGGCTTCAAGAACCAGATTTCAAAGATTCGTAGATAGATTCACAATGGTCCCCATGCCAACTTACTTTATACTGATGTTTTTTGGAGTTTTTTCAACTGGAGCCAGACTCAATTCCCTTGACCTTATTTTAAGATCTTATGTGGTGTTAAGTAGCTCCAACTTTTTGGCTGGTTTAAGGCAAAGCATTTTGATACATATTTGGTTCATACCCACCACACCGGCTATATGGAACCCCTCTCTCTTAACTCCTGGGGCTACCAGCGTGTTGGTAGGCTTTGCACTATTTGTGGTGTATTTCATTTCTAGACGCTTAGCATACAATCAAATCTATTACATAGATCTTGGTTTTTTAGCCTTCTTTTTACTAGGAATAACCCTGTTATTCGCTGCGCCGAGCATATTTGCTACTCTCTACTACTATTACCCCGCTACCCTTGTATTCACGTTCTTGGCAATTTCCACCTTCATCTCAATACTTGTTAGGAAACCCTTCACTTTTCAGCATGTTGAAAGAGTTTATCCCCCATCAATCAAGGAACTAGATATTTACAAAAAGATTCACTATAGAATCGCGACCTTCTTTGTCATAGTCTTCGTTATCAACGCTGCCGTTTTCTATTTCCGGTTTTTGTTGCCTACAGCTTCACCAGTATTCACCGCCCTATTCTTCATGCCATTTTACTTTTTGATTCTAGCTTGGGCTTTCATGACCCATTTTGTAGGGTGGTACCGCCGAAGAGTGCTGAAAACACTGTTGCAGAAACCGCCAATCCCTCTACCCAGTTTAGTAAAAATTAGTGGCGCGTTGCTGATAGTCTATGGGGAACTGATCGTTATAGCCGGCCTTTGGATGACAACTACCATAGCATTCACAGCCTTAGCTTACATTGTTGCCATAGTGCTAATAATCTCCGGATTCGGAATAATTCTCGTCAGGAAATGGGGCTGGTACCTAGCAGTAGGTGGACTCTTTTCCCATATTGGTCTATTCTGGTTAGTATGGACTGCTACTCCCTACAGTTTACCGGCTTGGTTATCCTCAATTGGCAGCTTCTTTGTCACCCTCTCCTTCTACCCGCCGTCTGACAACCTGCTATTCCTAGCGTTAACCTTTACTGTAATTTCCTCAGTGTTCCTCTGCTACCTGTTTCCGAAAAGAAACTACTACCTCTGTAGGTAGTATTTTTTTCTTTATTTCCGACTAGAAATTTTTATACTCTACTTATAGTTATTTAAATACTTGCCCTTAATCTAATAGGGCGATGTAGTTTCGTTCGATTCTGGGGTTAAG
>DXJA01000035.1 GCA_019056875.1 Candidatus Jordarchaeum madagascarense | reverse complement strand
TGTTGATAGGTCAAATTCTCCGCGTGCTAGTGTTAGAGCGAATGATAGATCCTCAACAGGAATTTTGGGGGGTATGAGTTCGCTGAGGTTCACGTCTTGATTCCTATCTTGCAGAAGCATTTGCATAATTTTACCCACTTTTTCGCCTACTATTTTGTTATCATTCCATAGAGATTTTAAAATTAACATAAAACAGTTTACCGTGTGTTCGTAAATTTTTTCTCTGCATTTTATTAGAATGTCTATATCCCTTTTTATTTCGGAGAATTTCTCAGCAGTCTGAGTTATTTCGTAGATATTGTATTCAATCCAATCCTTTGTGAAGATTGGTGTGAATTTGGTTGTTTGCCATAACCCCATGGCAATGTCGATAGCACTTTCAATAATTTGAATGAGGAGATTTACACACTTTGAGGAGTCCTTTTCATTGAATATTATTTCCGAGTTAGAGTACAGCTGTTTTGTAAAGTTTACCCCTTGATTGTTCATATTTTCAAATGAGGTTTTAAAATTTTGAATTACTTCAGATTCAATAAACTTTGCTGAATCAGAAAGTTTCTCGGATTTATGATAAACGGAATTTGAGAGCTCTAACAATTTGGGTAACGAGTACTCTAAAACTGTTTTCAACTGGAATTTTAAAAGACCCGCATCGATTTCCGACGGTTTAACTACTGACCTCAAATCCATCTTTCTTAGAAGCACATCTCCAACGTTTTTTACTCCCAGAATTTTCAGTAACTCCCGTAGGAAATTAAATGCTTCTTTCATAGCCCTAATGTAGTCCTGGAAGTAGGAAACAAAATGGGATACCGATTGATTTGTTATAGAAATAAGGTCCCGGAAGTTATCTAAATCGTATCCCTTCAAATCTCTAATGACATCGTTCATAATCACTTCACTAGCACTGTAATGAGCTTTAGATATATCCAAAGTGGTTTTGAATAACTCAATCAGCAGAGATCGAACATTTTCGGAAATTTTCAGAATAGTATCCACCCTCTGATAAAGCATTAAAGGCTAATTAAAATGTGGTAAAAGGAATATATATTTGCTACTCTCAACCTCACCGACAGTCAACAAACTCAAATTGCTAAAACCTAATAATCTTTAACTCACAGATTAAACCTTTTAATTTTCGGGATATTTCTAAAATGAAGAAAAAACTGAAAGGTAAACAATTTGAGTAATTCAGCATAATTTTGAAGTTAAATGGCATTGTAAACACCACTTTATTAATTTAGTAGATACCTGTTTAATTGTAAAAATTGGAGAATGCTCAGAATGAAATTTATTGGGATTGACATCGGGAGTGCGAGGATAAAAGCGGCTATTATAGATGAAAGCGGAAAGGTTGTGGATTTTATTTCTCGAGAAATTTCCGGTATGATAAGGCAACCTCTTCCTCTACACTTTGAAAGGGATATATTGGAACTATGGGAGAGCCTGTGCTCTCTTCTTAAGGGTGATAAGAGTATGGAAGAGATTAGGGCAGTTTGTGTTGACGCTACGAGTTCCACTATAGTTCCGATTGATGAGAATCGAGAACCCTTACACTCAGCATTGATGTATAATGACCAGAGAGCCCAAGAGGAGGTTAAAGAGATTCTCAGCCAAAGTATTACCGCACAAGAGTTTCAGGAAATTTTACCTCTAGACGCCTCACTGGTTCTCCCCAAGTGCCTCTGGTTGTTAAAAAAGCCCGAGATTTCGGAAAAAATTTACAAATTCCTACACGAGAACGACTTTTTCACCCTGAACCTCTGTGACAGTATAGTAACCAGCCCCAACATTGCAAGCAAAACCCACATCGATCCAACATCCTTTGATTATCATAGGAAGATCTTGGAGGAGATTGATTTTAACCAAGATTTTCTGCCAACTGTGGCTCCGATAGGTGAAATAGTTGGCCATGTAACCCCCGAGGCAAGCAGGATTACAGGAATACCTGCAGGTACACCAGTGGTTAACGGAGTTACTGATGCCTCAGCCGGAGATATTGCCACGGGAACCGTGGAGGTTGGCGATGTAAACGTGAACATTGGAACCACTCTCGTCATCCATGGAGTGGTTAACAAGATCATTCCGAATAAGAAGAGTAGAATTTACTATAAGCCTTATTTACAGAAAAATTTCCTTGTCGGTGGCGCAACAAATGCCGGAACTTTACCCTTGGACGCAATTTGTTCACTAGCAAACAAGGAAATCAGGGTCTTAGATAAAGAAGCCGAAAAAGTACCTACAGGCTGCGACGATTTAATAGCTCAATCCGAATGGATGGGCACCAGGATCCCTGACCACAATCCGAGAGTGAGAGGCTTTCTTATCGGAATAACCAAGAAAAATTTCACTCCCGGATACTTGTTCCGAGCGTTCATGGAGAGTAATGCCATAATTTTAAACAGAATGTTGGAAATAATTGCGGAGTTAACAAAACAAGAGATAAATGAGATAACACTATGCGGAGGGGGATCTAGAAGCACAATACAATGCCAAATCATCGCAGACGCAACGGGCAAAAATATAAAAACAGTCAAAACAGACGAACCAGCAATAGGGTCGGCGATCCTTGCAGCCGCCGGGTTAAATAGAAAATACTCCGTAAAAGAGATTGTTAAAAAAAATGTGAAAAAAGGAGAGACATATTATCCCAGAGTAGAGAATTATTCTGTGTTACAGGCTAAAGCAAAGAAAATGTATGAACTGATAGATAGGATATATTAGAATTCTAACAAAGACCTAAATAATAATGAAAATAAAAGAATGTGAGAATTTTAAATTGCTGATCCTGCCGTATGAATTTATTCTCACAATTTTTTGTACAGGACTACGAATTTTTCTTCGAATCCGAGTCTACCGTATATTATTTCTGCCGGTTTTACACCCTTTTTCAGATTTATCCACGCTTCTTTGCAGCCTTGCTCTCGTAGATGGTCTAGCATTGTTTCCATCATCATTTCTGCGAAATGCTCTTCCCTTTTTGGAACCCTCATTGGACCTACAACTTCAGTGTGTCTTTCTTCTGGAACTATATAGAGAGTGGTTATTTGTCCCACTTTTCCTTTAACCTCAGCAAAAAGCATTCCTATCGGTTTATCGCCCCTTCTAGCCATGAAACCACAATATTTATCAGGATTCATGATGCGCTTCAAAAAAGCACTTTCCCATCTCTCCTCATCAAACTTGGATCCCACAAGTTCGCATAAATCTAACATGAACTTGGTGGCGTCCTCGTAATCTAACTCACTCATTAGGCTTATCTCTACCGGTACCTCTTCTTCAAAAGATTCCATCTCATTTTACTCCTTTAATTTTAGTATCTTATGCCCATAACTTATATAAAAACTTTTCCTAATTTCGGACAAAAATATCAAATTTTTAACTAAAAATGGTATAAAAGTGAGAAAAATGTATTTAAAACATAAATATTTAAGAAAAAAAATCCTAATTTCAAACAAGACTTCAAAATAAGAAAATATAATCCCTAAATTAACCGCTAAACGGATTTAAAGAATAGAAACCCATTTCCTATTTTCGGACAAAAAACACCATATCAACAATAAAAACACTACTATAAATCAAAAAGATATTTGAAAATGATAAAAAATTCCAAAAACAGTTACAAAAAACTAATTCGAAATCTTAAATATTAATTTTTAAAAAAAAGGGAAGAGTTTAATTTCCTCTTCAAA
The DNA here is from genome assembly GCA_019056875.1 of Candidatus Jordarchaeum madagascarense. Taxonomy (GTDB): domain Archaea; phylum Asgardarchaeota; class Jordiarchaeia; order Jordiarchaeales; family Jordiarchaeaceae; genus Jordiarchaeum; species Jordiarchaeum madagascariense. The sequence goes on along the minus strand of DXJA01000035.1, from coordinate 6,168 downwards.
ACAGTAGTATCCAACACGGTTCACTGAACATAATAGAACATTTGACTTAATCCTCTGGAGCGGATTTATTAGAGACTTGCAAGAATTTGAATTAGCATATACCACCCTAGAAAAGACGACATCCCAAAGTTTGAGTTGAAAAGACCAAGCGCCGCTGCTCCCCAGCTTAAAGGTGCCCCTAATATGGATGGTATCATTGCGGAATAAATTATTGAAAGCATTAAACCATCCTGAACAGAGATCACGCCTGAATACGCCGCATCTGCCGCTTCATAAGTAAAAGGTGCAATCATTCCTTGAACGTTGCCGGCCAATATCACTAGAGTTGCAAAAATCAATATAAAAACTGTTATGATCAGTGATACTACTACTACTAATTGAGTTTTTTCCATTTTTTTCCTACATCTCCTCTCTTCTTAACTAGTTGAGAAATCAATTGTTTTACTCGTGTTTTTTATTTTATATTTGTTCCACAAATATATAAAATTATATGTTCTTTTGGAAGCCCTTGAAAGTAAATCTATTCTCAAAAGCTTAAACGATAAGTTTACCCATCCAGGATAGTTCCAAACTTGTAATGTTGATGGCTTAGGATTAGTAGATTTATGGCCTGTTTGTCTATTTTGATAAAAAACAAGGCGTTTCAGTTTAATGATAAGTCTCTATTGAAGAAATTTTTTTAACCCCTTTTTTGGTTTAGATCTGCTTTTTGAGTTTAGAGTTTTGGTTTTCTATCGTAATTCTATTTCTTCCATTTTACTTTATGTTAATATTATTATAGTGAATGGTTGGTTCTTATCTCTCTGATTATTGTTAAATTTTGGTATTTTTGCGATTTTCTCAATTAATATTTTATTTCATTTTCATAAATTGTATAATTTTTGCGATTATCTCAATATGGATGGAAAAATTTAAATACCATATAAGACAATTACGTAGTGCTGAGCCAACATATAATTATTCGTATCTTCCCCCCTCCTCCCAAAAACGCCCTCCTCCCCCCATGTGTATTATCCCCTCTCCCAAATGTTTTTTAATGTTGGCGATGAGGCGCACTAGTTCTCTACAATGATAATAACGTTAACCAAAAAGAATATTAGATTGTTGGTAAATTAAATCATTAAGCAAGTTGAGGTGGAAAGCGAGTATGGCATCCGGCCTTGTAATTATAAGGTTAAAGGCGATTAAGGATACCGAGAGACTTTTAGTGTTTTTGTCCCGAGATAATCCAGGAATCCTAAGTGATAGTACTGACGGAGACCTCGTCATCTGGAGCCGAACCCCCATTATGATCTCAAAGTTGGCGGTTCAGTACGGCTATGATGATGAGAATGATGATACTTGGACAACTTTTGAGCCGGAAATTATCAGAGCGGAAGCAATAAAGAGAGAAGAAGAAGCAATATGGGTGCGCTAAAACAACAAATGTTGTAGAAAAAAGTAGAACGGCGCTCACCACAATACAGGGGATACGCCCGATCTAATCTAATATTTCCCCTCTTTTTTTATTTCTTGAGAAAGGTTTGTTAAACTTTCTAAGGTTAAGTGTAATGAAAATATTACATTTTTGTTAGGGTTTACGTTTATTTTATAATTTATTATTCTGAACACGCTTCCCAATTAGTTTTTGTGGAGTGTTCTAACTTTTACTGATTAAAGTTTTAAAATTCAAATTTCATTATTGATTGAATTGAATGTTTCAAAAGGAAAAAACCGACGGTTAGCTTTAAATAACATATCTCTTTTTTGTTTTCTATATCTTTTATTAGAGGAGGATGATATATTTATGGATCTAAATCTTGAAGTAGGTAAGTTCATGAAAAAACCTGTTTTCGTAGAATTGGGAACAAATATGAATGATGTCGCGAATTTAATGGCAAAGCAGAAAACAGATGTTCTAGTAGTGCGTGAAAAGGGTAAGGTAGAGGGCATAGTTACCGAGATGGATCTCTTTTATATGTTCAAAAATTATGCCTTTCCAGAGCTTGCGGGACAACCAGAAGACATCAAAGATATTAAACTTGTAAAAGCCATGATGAGCAAAGCTTCAAAGGATTTCATGAGCGCATGCCAGCTATATGGAGTACACCCCTGTCTCATGGTTGGTGAAGAAGACACTCTTGAAAATGCTATTCGAATAATGGTTGCTGGTGGAGAATCTCACCTACTAGTCATAGGGCCAAAGGGTGATGTAACAGGAACAGTTTCTCCCAGTGACATAATAAAAGCTTTCCTTAAGTAAAATGTTAAAAACTAATTTTCCAATTTTTTTAATAAAAAAATAAACAACTAGAAGATGCCAGAATAATTAATAAAAAAAAGGAAAAAATGGGTAAATAGTGAATGTTCCTTTAGCTTAAAAGTTAACCAACTTTAAATGATGAATCCATGCTAATCTATCATTTCGAAGTATTTGATGTCGTGGATATTGCCCTTCCTGTTTTCTTGCCATACAAGTCTTACTCGTTTGCCGACTTTGATCTTGGTTTCATCTGTTTCATTGATGTAATGCCAGAAAGCGGTGTCTGCCCCATCCAGTCTAATAGCGGCTGTGGTAAACGGTAGAGGCTGAATTATTTGACCAGTGTTAGGATCAATGTAAGGAAACTTTATCACGGTGAAGGCTCCAACTGTGCCCTCTGGTCCGATCTCCACCCAATCGTCCATTTTGACAAAGCATCTACCGCAGACCTGTCGGGGTAATCCGTAGACTACTCCACACTTGGGGCATTTTATGCCATAGAATTTTTTTTCCTTGAAACCATCGAAAAATTTGGTCCAGTATTCGCCTACGTGCCAGTTGTAGGGTTGCCACATCTTTCCCGATGTTAAGGTTAAGTACTCTTTCTTCTCCTTCTTCTTTTCACTCATTGCAGTTTCCTCCACCAATTCATGACTCTAGAATTACCATATCCGTCCAGCTGCAACCTCCGAAGCCCGTGGATAAAGTTCTGTTAACTTCACCAGAAGCTTGACGTTTGCCTGCTTTACCCATTATCTGTGTCGCCGCCTCGGCGACTCTGATCATAGCGGTTGCACCTATTGGATTGGTGCAGATTACACCGCCTGAAAGATTTACGGGTAATTCGCCGTGCTTTTCGTATATTCCCTCACGGTTGAGTTTTATATTCTCACCCGGTCCGCATACACCTAGAGATTCCATCCACATTAATCCCGAGAAGGATGATGGTGTGTACAACTCCATGAGGTCGAAGTCTTTTAGGGGATCCCTTATTTTGCATATTTTGTAAGCTTCTTTGGAAGCCGCCTCCAGAGTCGGCATCGCAATAATGTCCCGTGCCCCTAAAGTAAGGTCGCCGAAATGGGTGTAGTCGTGCCTAGTTACACAGCACTTGACCCATGCGGGAGTATCTGTTATCATCCTTGCTTTCTTTTCTTCTGCGTAAATTATTGCGCAGGCGCCGTCTGATCTTGGACACATGTCCAGTAGTTTTACAGGGTATGCGAGCATCGGTGAGTTTAATACGTCTTCTACTGTTGTTTTTCTGCGCACGTGGGCGTAGGGATTGTCCAGTGCGTTATTGTGTTCTCTTGCCGATACTATGGCTGCGTCCTCCTCGGTAGCTCCGTAGCGTTCCATGTATCCTGTGGCCGCTGTGGCGAGGGGGCCTATGGCTCCCGAGAAAAAGTCTCTTTCTATTATGGGATTAGCGCAGGTGGCTATTGCAGCGGTGGTGTCTGACTCGGAGTTCTTCTCCCAGCCGATGGCTAAAACCACATCAAACATTTCTGAAGCCACGTGATAGTATCCACCAATAGCAACTGTGCTTCCAGTGGTTCCTCCGGTGGTCATCTTCATAATCGGCTTCATGAAGCCTCCAGAACCATCAATACTCCACGTGTCAACATAGTTTATTCCTTCAAAGTGGTCCATGTTTCCAATAACAACTGCGTCGATCTCTTCACGAGTGAGCCCGGCGGCGTCCAAGGCTCTCTGTACCGCCTCATTTATGAGTTCCTGACCATTCACGTCGGGTCTATGAGACTTGTGATGAGTTTGACCTACTCCTACAATACCTACTCTTCTCATAATTATTCACCTCATCTACCTAATACGAATACACAATGCGATTGTCCACAGGGGCCGTTTATTCCATGTGCTAATGCGACCTTAGCGCCAGGTACTTGTCTCTTGTCTGCTTGTCCTCTGAGCTGAAGTACAGCCTCGATTATTCTGACCAAACCAGCCACAAGTACTGGATGGGCTGAAAGCACGCCTCCTGAGGGGTTAACGGGTAGTTGACCATCCATCTCGGTGATTCCACTGTCTATGAGTTTTCCGCCTTCGCCCTTTTTGCAGAATCCTAGGCCTTCCATCCACATTAGTTCCATGTAGGAAAATGCGTCGTAAACCTCAGCAACATCGATTTCCTTTGATGGATTCTCTATGCCGGCCATTTTGTAGGCTCTCTCAGCGGCGTTTCTCAAAGCTGCGGTTTCAGCTAGATCCCTTTCTCCAAGATGATACGCATCGCAGCAGTACCCTAATCCATTTATCCAAATGGGATTATCGCAGATTTTTCTGGCTTTGTCCTCTTTTGCTAGTATTATGGCCGCCGCGCCGTCACTTACTGGTGAGCAGTCCAGAATTTTTAATGGGTCAGCTAGCATCTTTGAGCCGAGCACATCTTCAACCGTAATGTTTAGGGGTAGTTGTGCATAGGGATTGTTAAAGGCATTTTTATGATTTTTAACGGAAACCTTTGCGAATTGCTCCTCCGTAACTCCATATTTGGTCATATACCTCCTAGCCTGGAGAGCTGACGAGGATATGGCGTCCAATCCAAGTATTCTTTCGTAGATGGGATCGAAAGCGCAGTTGAAAACCGCTCGGGGATTGCATTCCGAAATCTTGGCGTGTACGCAAACCACTGTGGTGTCGAATTCTGCCAGTGTGCGCATTACACCCATTACGGTTCCAAAGGTTCCGTCACCCTCAACTGTGGTCACGTCACGACCAACAGAACCTGAAGCGTCCATGACCGCCATGCTGGATATGGTTCTACCATCCCAGAAATCGTTGGAAACTGTCACCACGTTATCAATGTCATCTCGCTCCATTCCTGCATCGTCCAAAGCCTTTCCGACCACTTCAAATATCATATCGGCGAAAGTCTGCTTGGGCTTTTTAGCCTCATGTTTTGTTTGACCTACCCCAACTATTCCAACTTTCATTCATTTCACCTCACAGGTTTAAAGTACTTTATGTCTAGGAAGTTCCCCTCGGGATTCTCGTTAAACACCGCTTTGACCCTCATGCCTACCTTTATCTTGTCGAAGTCTATCTCTCCGAGGAGGTGCACCACCCCGGTATCGGCTCCGTCAAGCTTTATGATGCCATACGCGTATGGTGGCTCTCTTGGCTGGATGAGTGGTTCACTATACCGAACAATGGTGTAGGTGAGCAGGGTTCCCGTATCGCCCAGTTCTACCCACTCGTAGCACTGCTTAAAACACTCGGGGCAGGACTTCTTGGGGGGGATAAAGAGCTTACCGCAATCTGGGCATTTAGTCCCCCAAATCCTCTTGTCTTTAAGCTCGGTGTAAAACCTAGTTGCGTATTCACCAGCATGCCACTGATAAGGAACTTTAATTCCGCTTCGATGTACGTATATTCCTTCATCTTTTTCCGGCAATTCACTCATACAAAAACCTCATCATTTTTATTTATTCCAGTTACCATTCCACCCCCAAAGCACTGGTGAGACTTTCCAGCTCAATCTTCTCAAGCTTGTCTCAAGTTATTATGCTTGAATTGTTATGTGATATTTTAAACTATTAATTGTGTATGTTGTGCTGCGCTTATTAACTGTTTTCCGCCCTTCAGACTATGGAAGGAACATTAGTTAGGATCCCAAGATTTTTTAAATTTATCAAGAATTTTTCAGACGAGTAGTGATTAGGGAAGAAACCTTCTAGTTTCGGCTAGGAGGGCGAAATGGAAACAGGTATTTAAACGCTCATCTTTTCGTATATTAAAATTTTTCCCAAAAATTAGAGATATGACGAAAATGACTTTGGATTTCGGAGTTCAGTATCAAAAAGTTGTAGGTCATCTCTATTTGCCATATTATATTGAGCATAGTAAACTGTACTGTAGCATAAATAAGTGGACTAGGTGTTTCCTTGTAGTATTTGCCAATCGCT
>DXJA01000343.1 GCA_019056875.1 Candidatus Jordarchaeum madagascarense | reverse complement strand
TTCTGCAAAGAGTTTTCGTAAAAAGGCTTGCAAAAGCAGTTGCAAGCTAAATATGTCCCACTTTGTACTTGTTCTATCGCTCTCGAACTTCTCGTATTATGTCAATGATTTCGTCTGCAGATAATTTAAGGTCAACACCTTCAACATCGAGAGAAGATCCTTTTCTGGAAAGAGGTTTAATTAAGAAAACAGACCCGTCTTTCCGTTTTATCAAAACTTTCCCCTCGACCTTTGCTTTTTCAAGAACAGAGGCAAACTTCTGCCTGGCTTCAGAAAAGGTATAAATCGTCATCTTTGCACCTCTCTTATTGCTACGCCGGCTTTTTTGCCGGCACTCAACAACCCTTCATCTAGAGAGAGAAGAGGAGCCTTATGCTTCAGAGCACAACCGATGACATAAGCATCGTAGGCATAAATATCAAGCTCTGAGGCAAGCTCAAGGGATGTATCAAGCTCAATTGGTGAAAATCTTAGAGGAATCTGCTTGTACGACATCAAGGCCTCCATAGCCTGATCAAACGAGATTTTCTTCCTTTTGAACATAGCTGAAAATGCGTTGCCTATCTCCCAGTGGAGGGACGGGGGAGCAATCAAATCAACGCCTTTTGTTAGGCGAATTAATTTTTTCTTGTGTTTTTCATTTGTGACAACTGCGATGATCACAGAAGTATCCACGATCAGGTTCATGCCTCTCCTCTTAAGTAGATGTACAATTGTACAGTATTATATCATCCTCTTCCCCCCCATAGGTTGCGTATAGATAATTGGTTTGAGCCGGCCACTCGGCTGCTAGAGTGTCTATCTGTTTTATAACAGGCAGTATCTTAAACCGCTTCCTTAAACTTCTTATTTCATTTTCACTGGTGTTAAGGCAGTTCGCTATTTGCTCATCGGAAAACCCTAACTGTTTCGCCTTCTTTAAAATCCTTTCAAGTTCCTGAGAATCATCGAGATTTAGGTTTTTCAAACGCTCCTCCATTTTTATTATATTCTGAATTTTATATAGAAACCACTTATCAATTCCAGTAAGTGAGTAAATCTCGTCGATTGATAATTCTCTCTTTATAGCCTTAACCACTTTGAAAATTCTTTCATCCGTAGGATTTGATAAGAGATACTTTATGTGATCTAGTGGCTCCGGTTTAACCTCGTCCACATTCCCTACTAATCCCACAGCACCTATATCCAACATTCGAATAGCTTTTTGAATCGCTTCCTCGAAACACCTACCAATAGCCATGGCCTCCCCCACGCTCTTCATCTGCGTTCCAATATGTCTATTAACATTGATAAACTTTTGAAGATCCCAACGAGGTATCTTAACCACTAGATAGTCCAATGCTGGTTCAAAGCAGGCCGTGGTTATGCCGGTCACCTTATTGGTTAGTTCGGGTAGGGTGTATCCTATAGCCAATTTGGCAGCTATGTATGCTAGGGGATAACCCGTGGCTTTTGATGCGAGCGCAGAGGAACGAGATAATCGCGCGTTAACCTCAACAGCATAGAAATCCAAGGATTTTGGATCCAACGCGTACTGAATGTTACACTCTCCCACAATTCCTAGGTAGCGTATAACGCGAATGGAAGCCTCTCTGAGGGTATGGTATTCCTTGTTTGTAAGGGTTTGACTGGGAGCCACTACTATTGATTCCCCGGTATGTATACCCATGGGATCAAAGTTTTCCATATTACAAACCGTTATACAATTGTCCATAGAGTCGCGGACTACCTCATATTCGATTTCCTTCCATTTACCAACATACTGTTCTATCAGAACCTGAGATATCATACTTTGGGCTAATCCCCTACTCACAATCTCCTCAAGATCATCCTTATTGTAAGCAACTCCAGAACCTTGACCCCCTAGAGTGTAGGCCACTCTTACCATGATGGGGTAGCCTATTCCCTCAGCTATTTTTAAGGCTCCAGCTATAGAGGAAGCAGTGGCACTCTTCAGAACTTTGACTCCTGCCTCCCCCATTGCATTTCTGAAAAGTTCTCTATCCTCAGTAATCTCAATAGCCCTGATAGGAGTTCCTAAGACCTTAACATTATGCTTGTCGAGAACGCCACTCTTAGCTAGTTCAACACCACAGTTAAGAGCAGTCTGACCCCCAAAACTCAATAGGATTCCGTCCGGCTTCTCCCTCTCAATAACCCGCTCAATATAATTGGGAACAAGTGGCAACAAATACACTTTTTCGGCAAATCCCGGATCTGTCTGAATGGTTGCTATGTTAGGATTTACCAGAACGGTTTCTATTCCCTCCTCCTTCATCGCCTTCAAAGCTTGACTACCAGAATAATCGAACTCTCCAGCCTGGCCAATTCTCACCGCCCCACTGCCCAGAATTAAGACCCTTTTAATTCCTTCAAGCTTAGGCATCTCAGGCACTCTCCAGCATATTAAGGAAAAGATCAAAAATATACTTAGTGTCTACAGGCCCCGCAGCATGCTCTGGATGAAACTGAACAGAAAGAACATTACGCTTCTTGTGCCGGACTCCCTCAACAGTTTTATCATTCACATTCTGAAACCACAGTTCTAAATCTGTGTCTTTAAGTGAATCCAAGTTTACCGCATAACCATGGTTCTGGTTAGTAATATAACACCTTCCAGTGAACAAGTCAACGCAGGGTTGGTTATGTGAACGATGTCCGTATTTCAATTTGTATGTGTCACCACCACAAGCCAGGGAAACTATCTGATTACCAAAGCAAATACCCATCACGGGAACATTGTCTTCTATCAAATTGTTCACGGTTGCAATTGTGTCTGGAACTTTTTTGGGATCACCCGGTCCATTCGTAATTAATACTCCAGAGGGCTTATACTCCATAATCTCGTCCGCGAAAAAATTATAGGGAACCCTTACCACATCAACTCCACAAGCTAAGAGCTCCCGTAAAACGTTGTGTTTCACTCCGCAGTCTATGACCACAACTCTTTTACGCGCTTCATTATCATAAAAGATGGGTTCCTTACATGTAACCTCAGCCACAAGATCTAAATCATTAGGATCAGGAACCCGTGTAGCTTCTTTAATCAAGCTATCCAGATTGGGTTCTACGCCCTCTTCGAAAACCTCTAGAACACCCAACATGACACCGTGTACCCGAAGCTTCTTTGTTAACAATCGAGTATCTATCCCCTGTAAGCCGGGAATATTCTCGCTTTCAAGCCAATTACCAAGAGTCTGTGTAGACTGCCAGTGATGAGGCCTATCGCAATATTCATGAACCACAAATCCGTTTACCTTAATGTTTTCGGACTCGAAAAATTTAGGTATCTTCCATCGATCCAAAACATTCCAAGAAGGAACCCCGTAATTTCCTATAAGGGGGTAAGTTAAAACAAGAATTTGACCGTGATAAGATGGGTCAGTAAGAGCTTCAGGATATCCAACCATACCAGTGTTGAATACTATTTCGCCATGAATCTTTCCCTTGGCACCAAAACCGGTGCCTATGAAACAGGAACCATCTTCAAGTACCAGTACAGCCTTTTTTTCCGTTTTTATAGACTCGTTCTTAGACACTGCAACCCTCGGCAAACTCAACATTATAAATATTTAAATTTTGTGAAGTAAATGGAACAATCCCCAAAAACAGTGTTCCACCATTGCTATGCGAGAGTAAAGAAATTAGCGGTCAAAAAAGATATTCTTCGAAGTGGCCGAGAGGGGAACCCCCAGAAGATAGTCGGCATCTATTAGGTTCAGAAGCTTCGCAGCCACACCAATGCGGTACATTATCCGGTTATCGACACTTGTTAGAGCCGCTGTTTTTACCGCAGAGCCTATTGCTATTCCCAAGTCAACAAGTTTGAAACAGCAAAAAGGTCCTGGAAAAGGCAATCCTTTCTTTTCTTGTTTTAGAAACTCCTCACAGGTCGCGAAACCGCAGGCGCCGCAATCAGCCTCCGGTGTATCAGTGTTTTTGATTCCGAAAAGTAAAACTGTTAGGGCTTGCTCCACACCTCTAGCGTCTCTATGGAAATTTTTTCCAGCTATATCCGCAAGTTGATGCATCTGTTCTGCAATTTTTTCTTTTTCCTCATCAGAAACAATTGCTATAATAACCGAGTCCTGACCTAAACCCTTGGGTGCGGTTTTTGCACTTATCATCATTTGGAGCGCAACACTTAGCACACCATCCTTTTTTATATCATCAAAATACTTAACCATCTATAACTTCTCCAAACTCCAATTTGGGTTAAAAGAACTAACAAGTGTCTTGGAAAGAGATATGGGGGCGTTAATCGAGAGATATAAAGTGATATTAACATTAACCTTCGAGAGTAAAAATTCTGGAATAAAGAATTACTCAAGTATACTAGCTTTGCTTCTGAGCTTTCGAAGGGTTTCATCCAGAGTTTCCACTACTACTCTGGTACCATTTATAGTTTCCATGAAACCTATTTCACTATTGTACCGGGGTACAACCTGTATATGGAAATGCTTTATACTGGCACCGGCGGACTCACCCTGATTAACACCGATATTGAAGCCCTGAGGATGGTAAACTTCCTTCAATAATTTCACTGATTTCTGTGACAATGTGAATAAGCTAAATATCTCTTCTTCACTCAGCCCCTCAAAATCTTCAATATGTCTAATCGGAAATATCAGTAGGTGACCAGGATTGTAGGGGTAAATATTCAGAACCACCATGTTTTCATTGTTGCGATAAACAACTTTCTGCTGAACATTGGGATCTCCACCCGCAATGGAGCAAAGAATACAATCGACGTTGGGCCGGTTCTCACCTCTGGCGTAATCACCCTTACTGGGAGCACAAATATAGAAGCGAAACTTTTTTATCAAAGTTCTAACACCCAATTCCTTCTTAATAGTTCGCTGACTCCTTTTCACGCCACTTTTATAACAACTTAATCTTAAAGTATTAAATGCTTAAATCTTATTTTAAAAGATTATCCCTTGAAAAGGGCAATTATAAACAAAATAATCGCTAATACACCCATAGTTTCAAAAATTACCATATTTTTAACCGTCAGATCCGCCAATAAGGAGCTATAAATGAGCTCACCAGTGGGTAAATATTCTAAAAGAATCCCATCAAAGGGGTGATAAGCCCCAGCCACACCCCCATATAAATTCATAAGGAAGAGCACAGCGGAAGCACCCATAAAGAACAGAATAAACTTTGATCCAGACCGCTTATATGAAAAGTAGGCTACAGCAATCAAAAGTATGTAGCCACAGCCCACGGCAATCATCAAAACAGAAGCAACATCAAACAAAAAAGTCATTACTATTCCTCCTTAACCAGTTCCTCTCTACTACCTGCAAGAATCATAGCTAAACCAAAAACGATTATAGCAAGAAAGTTAAAGGACTGAAATACAAGCCAAACTTCTTGCTGAGCATTATACAGGTAATCCAAACTAAATTTCAACCAATTAAAATTTATCACAAGGTAGTAATAAGACCAATTTAACACAGGCTCAAAATAAAAAGACCCAATCTTAACCACCATCAAAACCAAAAACGCAACCGCAAAAAGAAGAAAAAGCACTCTTCGCCCCCTCTTATAGAATATCACTACAGACGATATGACAAGAACAGCATACGCAAATATAATAAACAAACCCAAGTAAACCACAATTGGATCAAACAGCACATTTGGCGCGAACATTAAAACCACCCAAAATTGTACACCTATATGTGTATTAACTCTAAAAATCTTTCGAAAAACCAAAAAAAAGAAAACAAACCATCAACAAGCAAAAAAAGCCAAAAATAAATAAAGAGAAAAGAGGCGAAATCACATCATACCAGGCATTCCGCCCATACCGGGAGGCATGCCTCCTGGAACTCCGGGTGGACCTCCTGCGCCTGGACCTGGTTCGTGACGTTTTGAAGCTATGACATCGTCAATTCTTAGTATCATCTCAGAGGCCTCACTCGCGGACACTACAGCTTGTTTTTTAACACGTAGTGGTTCAACAACACCCGCCTTCAACATGTCTGCAACATTACCAGTAGTAATGTCAACACCCATCCAAAGGCCGGCCTTCTCATGTGCCGCACGTAGCTTTACGATAATGTCTAGCTGATCATAGCCCGCGTTCTCAGCTAAAGTCTTGGGAATAATTTCAAGAGCTTCGGCGAATGCTTCTATAGCTAGCTGCTCGCGGCCTCCAACGGACTCTGCGTAATCCCTTAAACGCTTCGCTAGCTCAATCTCTGGTGCACCGCCCCCAGCTACCATCTTTTGGTCTTCGAGAACATCCCTAACAACACTAAGGGCATCGTTTAGAGCACGTTCACCCTCGTCCACAACAAGCTCGGTTCCGCCTCGAACTACAATGGTCACGGCTTTGGGGTTCTTACATTCACGCACATAAACCATCTTATCGTTCAGAATCTTAACTTCCTCGACAAGGCCTGCGTTACCCAAGTTTTCAGCCTTTAGCTCCTTTAAATTTGTAACAACAGTACCACCTGTAGCCTTAGCCAACTTTTCCATATCAGACTTCTTAACCCTGCGAACCGCCAACACGCGTGCTTTTGCCAAGTAGTGCTGGGCAGTATCGTCTATCCCTTTCTGACAGAATATGACGTTTGCTCCACTACTTTTAATGTTTTCAACCATTTGTTTAAGCAGGTTTTGCTCCTCGTCTAGAAAGGCTTGCATCTGAGTTGGATCACTGATTCGAATTTCAGCATCAAACTCTGTTTTTTCAAGTTCTATTGCCGCATCCACAAGTGCTATTTTCGCTTTTTTAACTGTTTTCGGCATAGCCGGGTGCACCAATTCCTTGTCTACTACCATACCCTGCACCAGTTCTGTCTCTAGAATGCTTTTTCCTTGTTTCTTGATAATATTAACCATGTCTCGATTGGCTTCCATTTTACCATCTTTTTCCTCAGCAATCTGCTTTATGGCAGCCACCGAAATTTTCGCAAAGTGCTCTTTCGCTCCCAGCACAGATTTGCTGTTCATAGAAGTGACCGCGATCTTCATAAGAATCTTCTCATCGTCAGGATCCACATCGAGGGCTATCTCGTCCAAAATCTTCTTTGCCATGTCAGCTGCTTTCTTATATCCACTCACTATAAGAGTCGGATGAATCTTCTGGTCAAGAAGCTCCTCAGCTCTCTTTAGCAGCTCACCGGCAATTACCACAGCGGTAGTAGTTCCATCTCCGACCTCATCATCCTGAGTTTTTGCCACGCCAACCAGCATTTTTGCAGCGGGGTGCTGCACGTCAATTTCGTCCAGTATGGCGGCGCCGTCGTTTGTTATTGTGACGTCTCCTAGGCTGTCCACGAGCATTTTGTCCATGCCTCTTGGTCCTAGGGTGCTTCTAACGGCTTCGGCTATTACCCGGGCTGCCATTATGTTTGATCTTTGTGCGTCTCTTCCGCGTGTTCTTTCTGCGCCTTCTTTTAATATTAGTACGGGTACTCCGCCTAATTGTGCCATTTTTCTATTCCTCCTCAATTTTTATGATTTTGTGTTATCAGAATTTGTATGGTTTTTGTTGCGGGACAGTGTTATAGCACTTCTATATAAATTTTACGATAATCGTTTCCGACAATTTTAATCCACCCTGTTTTATGGTTTTTTGAAAAGTGCAGATTCCCGCGTATAGGATATTCAAATCAAAAACAAAAAGGTTGCAAACCAAACTGAATTAAAATTCCGAAAAGTTGGCGGGGATTCTCTTTTTTGAAAGAAGTTGAAAGAAAGTTTATGCCAGCTCTGTGTGTTCCGTGATATTTTGTTTTTTTTTAAAAAAAAGTGATGATTTTTATTTTTTGATTGATTTAGTTTTTTGGATTTTCTGATTTTGGTGTTTTTTGTTTTTCTTTGTTACTATTGAGGGGTTCTTTTTGTTTTTTCTGATTTTTTCTTTTCGGGTTGTGGGGATTGTATTTTTTGTTTTTTTAGGTTGTGATACCAGACAGTGATCATTATTATGAATAGGGGGATTGTGGTTGCGGTTACAGTGCCTATTACTAGTGAAAATCCTATTATGGAAGGCAGGGTATAAATGATCGCCATTGTGGAGGATGTGCTGAAGTAGTTTGCTGGTGTGATGATTGAGGGTACGGTTGGAGCCACACTAAAAGCTACTAGGTAGCCTAGAATGAAAGTTAGAATCGCTATGGCGCCTCCAAGGATTAGTAGTTTGAGTGTGTCTATTTTTTTACCTCGTGTTAACTCTATGCTTTTATTGATTGCTTTGTCAATAGCTATTCCTTCGATTATTATTGCGGGAAAAATCAGTGATAGGGTTACTGCTAGGTAGATTCCAGGAACTATGAATATTGCTAACCCTGCTATTAGGATCAGGGACAGTAACATTAGGGCGCCGAACATTTTTCCGGAATACTTGGTAGCGGTTTTCAGACTTTCTTTGAGGGTTGTTTTATTTTCTGTTATGTGATTGTAGGCGTATTTTATGACCATTCCTTCTGCTATTAAGGGTAATAGTAGGCTGAAAAGAGCTATTATATAATAAATGATTGGTAAACTGAAAAGCGTAATTTCTAGGAGTAAATTATTCCTATGTATTGCTGAGTAAAATGGGTTAATTAGTGAAAATAGCTCAAAATTCACTAGTTGATATATATTTCTCGTAATTGAGATAATAATTAGCTGAAGAGCCATCAGAATAGCAAAGGGTAAAGTAACTCGGGAAAACACGGCTTTCCAAGTTGTTAAAGAGGCATCAAGTATTCCGAAGAATCCCTGATAAGATTCTGGAGCTTTAAGTTTTTTATTTTCCTTTTCCGAGTCAAAAAGGCTAACTCCAAGCACCAGTAGTCCCAAGGCAACAAGTCCAAGGGCAAAAACGAGATTGGGATTAGCGGATCCGAAAAGAGATGAAACAGGATCAAATGCTACATTTTTACCCATTACAATTATTGGTTGACTATTACTATTTTCCCATTCTATTTTGTAGAACCAGGGAAAGTACATGTTTGGGGTAATAAAACTCACGGCTCTAGAGTTTTCCACTCTAAAAATCACAGGTTCACTAGGGATAAGAGAAGTTATGGTGAAGTTGATAGGGCCGCTAGCAACGAAAAATCCTCCAATAAAAACACTGCTACCAGCAGCATTACCAAAGAGTGAAAGATCGAAAGGATAAGAGGGAAACATAGCCTGAGAAGTGTCAGGTCCGGAGAAAATTGCGTAACCATCTCCCAATGAAGCCCCCGGAAAAGCCAATCCTGTGCCAACATTTACTATGGGGGCCTTAATCGGAGCCTGCCGAGTATAGGTATTAAAGGAAACACCTGCGGTAAGTATCAGTCCAAAGCTGATAATAACAATGCCGATGAGCATCAATCTGGCAATCTTTACCAAATCTAAAACCTCAGGTACAATTTAAAATTACAGATATTCTCTTTAGTACCACTTAGTATAAAATAATTTTGGTATCATAAAAAAATCATGATCCAGAAAAAGGGTTTTTTAATAATCTGCCCTAAAAAATGATAGGCTCACCGGGAAGATAAAGCTATGAACGATAAAAAGTATGAAAAAGCGGTTTTTGAACCAATAGGATACATTGAGTCAATCATCGACCCTGAACACAATTACAATCCAAAGGAAGTCGTAGCAAAAATCATCATCAAACCAGAACTCGAAGACGCACTGGATGGAATCGAAGACTTTACACACATAATAGTCATCTACTGGACACATAAGCTCTCATCGATACCGTTCCCCATAAAAGTACACCCAAGACGCGACCCAAACCTATCTCTCAGAGGAGTCCTAAGCACAAGATCCCCCATCCGACCAAACTGCATAGGTCTAGCAACAGTAAAACTAGAAAAAAGAAAAAACAACATTCTAGAAGTTAGAGGCCTAGACGCGTTTAACGGAACACCAATCCTAGACATCAAACCATATATCAAGATTTCAGACTGTATACCAGATGCCAAAGCTCCAGCCTTTGTTGAAAAAGAAAAGAATTATTTAACACGGTAATAATTCACGCCGGCACTGCAGGGAATGCATAAATGCTTCCCCTCTTTAACCACTGTTTTTGTTTCCATGGTCATCTCCCCGCACTTCTCGCACCTCACCGACTGTCTAATTTCAGCCATAGCCGGCTCATCCATATCAACTATCTTTATGTCAAAAATCTCATCATCCGGCAAGTCCCCGAAACGTTTAACAATTTTAGCAAACTTGGCCATTTTTTTCTCCTGATTCTTCTCGCTCATAACCTCTCTCAAATCTTCTCCGTCATCAATTTTTCCAAAACTTTCTGGTTTAAAGACGAGCCTAATAGCCTTATTCTTGTTCCTAAGATAAAAGGTAGCAGCCATCTTACCGTAATCCTTGAACAGGAGATTACCTTTCCCAAAAGTAACACCGGTAACAGTTTGTAACCCGTCCACTGCACAGGAGTCATTTTCAACAACGGCATAGAGCTCCTCATCAGCAGACCGATCCACGCCCAAAGCATTAAGGGCAGCAACACCCATCCTAACACCAATCAACAAACCCGGACATGTATGTCCATGAAACTTCACAGCGTACTCAAACAAATTCCAAAAATCAATCATAACAATAGCCTCCCAAAAATTCTCCGCAAAATAAACAGTAATTCTCAAACGGAATATTGGAGGAAGCACGCCTCCCAAGCAGACCCTCAAAGTTACCAACATAGACATCACAATTTGCAATGTTGTGGAATTATTTTGAGGATCCCAAAGGAAGGAGGTAGATACCGGAGGCGCGTTCCTAAAGAAATTACTCCTTCCAATTTAAAAACCCTTTTGCTTCTGAACATACTCAGAAACCCGATGAGCGGCCGTTGCTCCTTGGCTAACAGCCACCACCAAAAGCTGTAAATCTGTTGTTACATCGCCTACAGCATACACTCCTTCAAGGTTGGTTCGCTGATCCTTATCCACTTTTATAAAACCTCTATCATCGGCTTCAATACCCAGTTTACCATAGAGCTCGGTACTTGGAGTCATACCAACCGCGAGAACTACCATGTCAACCACTAGGTCAAAATCTTCATCCTCATCTAAGTCATGAAGAACAACTTTCTCCACCGTATCTGCGCCCTCAATTTTTACAAGCTCCGTCTTCGATAAGAGCTTAATTCTATCAGACCGTTTAACCGTTTTGATATCCTGGTCTATGCCCACAAGATCCTTCTCTTTATAAGCGAAGGTAAGCTTATCGGCAATATTCTCTAAAGCAAGAGCAGACTCCAAAGCCTGCTCCCCGTTACCGTAAATCAACACCCGCTTTCCCATAAACTTCTCAGGATAAGTCACATAATAGTAAACACCCTTATCACCCTTAGTAAGATCACTCTCACCAGGAATACCGCAAGCCAAAGGAAGAGTGCCCGTAGCAACAATCACTGCCCGAGCACGGTACTCACCCATCGCAGTCTTAACCATCCTGTCTGGCGAAATCTCGTTCACAAATTCGTTTTTCATGTCAACTCCCAAGTCATGAGCCTGCTTCAACAAATTGGTAACGAAATCCCGGCCCAGAGTATTATCAGGCAATCCCGGAAAATTCAGAATCCTTTTATTAGGGTATATAGTGGATAAAACACCGCCCCAAGACTTGCCCTCAAAAACCGCAACACTCAAACCTCTACTAGCAGTTTGAATAGCAGCAGTAAGACCCGCAGGCCCACCACCAATCACAACCACATCGTAATCAAAAGCACCCTCAGCCTTTGCCCGGGGACCAACATCCCCCCGCTCCTTACGAGCCAAATAATCCTGAATAGCAGCATGTAAAGCATCAGCAGCCAAATTACTACAATGCATCTTAATCGGAGGCAAACCCTCCAACTCATCCGCCACATCCTTACGAGTAATCTTCAAAGCCTCATCTAAAGACATACCCTTAGCCATCTCAGTAATCATACTACTAGTAGCAATCGCGCTCCCGCAACCGTAAGTTTTGAATTTTATATCCTCTAGTTTCCCGTCTTTGGAGACTTTTATGGTCATTTTCATCATGTCGCCGCATAGGGGGTTTCCCACCATGCCTTCTCCGTCTGGATTTTCTATTTCGCCGACGTTTTTTGGATCTTTGAAATGTTGCTTTACTTTTTCGCTATATTGTGTTGGCTTCAACTTTTTTTCTCCTCCATCTTGTTAATTTTTTATGTAATTATCTTCACTTTTTTTGTTTTTCCCTCTCCTCTTTTGTTTATGTTTCTTTGGTTTTGTAGTCTTATTTTCTTTTCGTTTTACAACCAAATTCAATTTACAATTGTTAATTTACAATTATATTCTCCAGTGGGGTGCTTATAAATATTTTCACTAGTTTTTCTGGCGATGTAGATTCGTTCGATTTTTTAGGTTTTGTT
>DXJA01000342.1 GCA_019056875.1 Candidatus Jordarchaeum madagascarense | reverse complement strand
CTATTTTTAATATTATTTACGGATTTTTCTCATGTTTTAGAGAATTGGAATTACGAATTTGCCTTTTTTCCTGTTTGTATTTCGAATAATTATCTCTTATAGCTTTAGTAGTTTAGAGGTAGTGCGTTCGAAAATATCCAAATTTATAAGTGGAATCCTGAATATTTCTAGAATATGGAGATGCAGGGATGGTTGATTTTGAAATAGTGATATACGATTTTGCAGACATATACAATATTTTTTTGGAAAACTTTGACCGGCGAATCAAAAATTCAATGATAAAAAATATTACTAGAGTAAAGGAACCCTGTTGGGACGTAATAGAGGGGAGCTTGACAGGTTATATATTCATCTACCCCCGAGGAAATGACCTTATTTGCTGGGTAAGAAATGCTAGTTCCAAGACCGAAATTGAAGTGAGGAGCGCAGTAGTAGATGTGCAAACAGAAATCTACTTGTATGATTTAAACAAAGCTGAAACAGAAATAAACCAGAGCGAAAAGAGAATCGTAGACTGCCCAAAGTGTGGCACACCCTTATCCCCGGATGCAAACTTTTGCCTTTATTGCGGATTGGATTTAAAAAAATGTATGGTCTGCAATCTAGTCATCGGTAGAGGCGAAGAAACCATTAAATGCCCAAATTGTTCGGGACAAGCTCATAGAGCGCATTTGTTAGAGTACATTAAAATAAAGGCCCAATGCCCTCTGTGTGGCAAACCGTTAAATAAAAATAAAATAATCTGATTTACTCTCTCGTGGGAAATCAAAATCAACCTTCTTATTTTGGAGTATTTCCTTTCACTGATTTCTATCTTTGGTTGGCCTAAGTTTGTGTGAAACGCTTTTTAAGCGTGTTTAGGTCGCCTCGTCCTCTTCCCCGCTCCTAAACCTTGCTGTACCTCTCCCTAGGTGGCGTTTCGAAGATGGTCTCCACTGTTTCTTTCTTAGCGCATGTCACCCCAGTTTCCCGGTCTGCCCTTACGCCTTTCTTTCTTTCCGCGGCTTTCGGTCTCCCTCGCTCGGGGGAGGTTCCTCCGCCGCCGCCTTACCGGTTTCCAATTCGTCTATCTCCTTGATGAGCTGCGCCATCCTTGCGGCGTACGCTTCGGGGTCTTTCATCCACAGCTCCCGGTAGCGCCTCTCGTAAGACCGGTTTTTCTTCTTCTCTTTCTTCACCACCGCTTCCTCACCCTTCATCGCCTCAAGTCTTTCGATGAGAGCTGGTACGGAGCGCTGCATCTCCTCGAGCTGCCCCCGCTTTGCGACCTCCCTGGCGTAGGAGAGACCGGCGCCGTGAGCCTCGAAGGCAAACTGGTTTCCCAGCCTCACCGGGCTCTTGACCTCCCTGTGGAACTGCTCTACGTCCACCGTGGTTCGCGGGGCTCCCTTAATGGTGTAGGCTGCAACCAGGCTGTCGATGTACTTGTTTATGCGCTCCGATATAACCTTTGCCTTCTCCTCCATCTCAGCGGCAAGCGCCTTAAGCCTCTTCTCCGCGTCCTTTGCGTTCTTAGCCGTTCCGAGAACCTCCCGGAGCTTCACGAAGTGGGTGTTGAGCTCCCGGAGCTTTTCCGCTTCTCCGCTTAATCTTTTCAGCTTGTGGATGTTCTTGACCGCAAACATTTTAAGGTGGCTCGTCGCCCGGCCTTCCACCCTAATCCCTAGGATGGTTTTGAAGAGGATCTTGAGGGCGTCGTAGGCCTCAAGCCAGCCCAGCTCAAAGGGGAATTTCCCCCGCGGCTTGAGAACCGCCCTCACTCCGCTTGAGAACTCCCGGTACTTTTCCCTTGAGACCCCGGTTTCAAGCCTCCTCTCCAAGCTTTGCACTTCATCCGCAAAGTCTCCCGCCAGCTCCTTTACCTTCTCGGTCAGCGTATCGTAGAGTGTTTGGAGAAGGTCTTCTCCCAGGTTTCTGAGGAAGTGGTACTGGCAGTAGATCCACTTTGTTTCTGGGAAGAGTTCTAGGCGTACCTTCCTCTGTGCGGTGTCGTCGTCGCTCAGTATGGCTAGGGGTTCTCCGTACTTCTCCCTCACGCGTTCCCAGACTGGTTTTATGTGGTGGTAGTCGTTTTTTTCGAGGGTTTCGGCGGCGAGCAGCTTGCCGCTCAGCGCGTCCACTACGTGGTAGGTGGGTTTGCTCCCCTGGTGCTCCGTGGCGTCGGCCATGAGGATGTAGCCTTTCTGCTTCTTTATGATGGCTTTTGTTTCCTCCTCCTGGGTTTCGAGGAAGCAGTGGGCGAGCTGTTCAAACAGGTGGAAGAATCTTGAGATTGAGGATAGCGCTGGTTTTTCATCGAGCAATTCTCTTATCTGCCTGTACCGCCAGTCCTTGAGCCTCTTCTCCCCCACGAAGAACACCACGTCGATTCCGTAGACCATGTGGGGGAGATAGAAGAATGAGAGTCCTTCGGGTTTGACGGGAACCCGGTGCAGTTTGCAGTCGAGGTTGGCGCAGTGGAGCTCCTTCACCGTCGCCTTGAAGACCGCGGATTTTCCCCTGATGTCCCGCCACATGGTTTTTCTTACGTGCAGCTTGTTTTCACACAGGGGGCACGTGGATATTGCGGGTGCCAGAACTATGTGGGGCATTTCCTGCTGGTAAGTTTTGGGACACATAAGCTAAAGAAGAAGCAAACAGTTTATCTTACCTATCCAACCAAAGATAGAAATCAGTGTTTCCTTTTTTGCGTTAAACGTAGGTTTTAAATATATTTTGGATAATTGTAAAAAGAACCTTAACAAATTTAGGATGAGGCGGAGTATGGATGCAGGAATTTGAAGAAGTGCTATTGGGTTTAGCGGATTTGTATGATATTTTCTTAGAAGCTTTTGATAAACGGCTTCAAAATTCCAATTTAAAAAAAGTCACTAGAATGGTAGAATATGAATGGCACATAAGTGATTCAGGTTCAAAAAACTACATACTTGTTTATCAAAGAGGAAATGACATTGTTTGCTGGGTAAAATCGGGATCTAGTGGTCTTCTTGGTTTTATATCACCAATTGAAACCAAAATAGAAGTTGCAATAAGGAATGCAATCACCGAGGCAGAGACGGATATCCTTATCGATGGCACAAAAAAATCCACACTAACCGTAAAAGAGAGCAAAAAGATAACGATTCTATGTCCAACCTGTGGCTCATCCATTTCTCGGGATATAAACTTTTGTCCAAACTGCGGATTAGAACTGGAAAAGTGTATAATTTGCAATTTGGTTATTGGTAAGGATCAACAAATTTCTAAATGCCCCGGTTGTGGGGGACTGGCACATAGAACGCACTTCTTGGAATACCTCAGAATAAAAAATCAATGTCCCATATGTGGAAAATGGGTGAAAAAAGAATTGGTTTAATTAAAATGGGAATCTAAATGGAAAATCTTAACATATTCCAAATAATAAGGAAGGGGAATGGATAATGGATTTTGAAATGGTGATACCGGGCCAAGTGGATAAATATGACGCCTTTTTAGAATCCTTTGATACAAAAATCAAAAAGTCAGATATTAGAATAATTACTAGAATAAAGGATTGTGAATGGAATATACCTTATGCGGGTAGCTGGATGGGAGATAGGTTTTCTATTGATATATTAATCTACCAAAAAAGGAATAATCTTATTTGTCGAGTAAAAGGAGGATCGCCTCATAATCCAGATAAATACGAGGTAAAAATT
>DXJA01000341.1 GCA_019056875.1 Candidatus Jordarchaeum madagascarense | reverse complement strand
TAAAAACCATGGAATTGTACAACACAGCATAAATAAGGAAAGATTTATAGATAAAGAAAAGGATATAATAGATTTAATAAGTGTGAAAAATGTGGGAAAATTAAAAAATAAATCCAAGTTCTCTCTTCCGATATGTTTAATAAAAATTCGAAGCTTGCTCGTATGCTCGTAAATAGGGGGAAGGAGAAATGCTGTTTAGGGTTGTAAAAACTGGAATGGAAATGTTTGATGTTTGTAGAGCATACGGATTAGGACTGATTCTTTCGACGGTTTCAAATATTGAAGATGCTTATGAAAGAGTTGTTCTGCAAGATTACGGTTCCTATTATCAGATTGAGGGACCACAAGTTACGGGCAAAAACTTAGCCAATGAAACTCGTTGGTTGAACTTGTTTAGTCCGAGTGATGGTTGGATTAGAATTTTTCTAACCTTGATTGGTCACCCACCCTTAATGTAAAAAATGAGGAACGTAGAAAGACGTTAGAGGAGAAAACAAGAAGCATAACTAAGGAATGGTCAGGCGTTCTTGAGTCTAATTTGCAGAATATTCTTTCACAGTACTCAGGATTTTATTTTCCAGAGCTAACAACCAAGCTAACAACCAGTAAGAAGAAGGATTTTGGAACATTGTATCAATCCTTGGAGGGCTCCGCCTCGAAGGGTTTTAGGAAGGCGGTTAGGGATGGGTATGAGGAGGGAAGCCAAATTTATGCACCTTTGGGAGATTTGGCTCTTGCTTATCTCGGGGGGGCCAAGTTCGTTTATTGGGTTTGGGGTGAAAGTATGATTGGGATTTTACCTTTGCCTCAGCATATTGAGTTAACAAATCATTTGGAAATAGAAAAGCTCTTGGAAAATAAGTTTGTGAACAGGGTTAGTGTCACTTCGTCTATTGCCCATTATGCTGTTCTTTTTGCGGAGAGGATAAGGGAGAAGAGAGCTAGTCAGGCAAGTTACGCGGATAATTATTCTTCATTAGCTTTTAACGCTATGGTAAAAACGGGTAATCAATGGAAACCGATTTCTGGAGGAATATTTCCTTTGGAACTGCTGTTTTCACTTGTTGAGAAGGATCTTCGTATTTCAGAAGAAATTTTCAGCGTTTGGAACAGCGTATTTAGAACGGGAAATAGGAAAGGAAATGAGGATTTGGCACAAGCTTTGGCAGAGTTTATTGCCTATCCCATTTTGGATTTGTTTGAAGATCACGTTAAAGTACAACTTAGATATTTAATAAAGGAAAATGTAAAAGTTAGAACTTATTCTGAAGAATGTGTAAGGGAGGTTATGAAATTTGTCAGTTAGTTTGTCAGAAGTTTTTGAAAATGATGCCATAAAGGCATTTGGATTTGCTTTGAGACTCGCCGTACGAATGAATAACGACTATGCCTCAATGGTGGAGTTAGAATACGTTGAAGAACCTAGAGAGTTTGCTGAGACAATTAAGAAATTTCTTAGGAGATTCGAGTCTCAATCGAGAAGATATGAAAGAGAGAAGAAACGTGGCGGTTTTAGACCTTCGGAAAGTGATTTGGATGCTTTGATGAAACTTGTGGATAAGCATGGCGTTAGACTTGTTCGTGCGGCGCTAATTTCACACGCACTGGTTAGATCACCAAAAGAAAAAATTGAGGAAGGTGAAGAACAATGAGCAAAATTTATGAAGTTTCAATTCTGGGAAGAGCAACATGGGATCTGCACTCTTTGAATAATGAGGGAACGGTGGGAAATGTAACGGAGCCACGAACAGTGGTTCTAGCAGACGGAACAAAAACGGACGGAATATCCGGAGAAATGCTTAAACATATCCATGCAGCTAAGATGTGGGAGCTTGAAAAGAACAAGAAGAATCTGTGCGAGGCGTGTAAAGTATTAGAACCCACAAGAATTGATAGATTTTTCCAAACAATGAAAAGAGAGGACAGAAAAAATTACACATTTGAAAAGGCAACAGAGAAGGCAATAAAGGAATGTGCAATATGCGATTTACACGGTTTTCTTGTACAAACACCAACTGGATCCAGAACTTCTACCATAGAGTTTGGTTGGGCTTTAGGAGTGCCAAAGATTTACAGAGACATTCATATACACGCAAGACATGCATTAGGTGAGAAAGCCCGGGAAAAGAGTTCAGAGGAAGGATCAGAAACCACTCAGATGATATACCATAGACCAACTAGATCCGGAACCTATGCCATTGTGTCCTTATTCCAACCTTGGAGAATAGGGTTAAACAACGTGAATTTCGATTATAATGTAGATTTGGAAGAAAGAAAAAGAAGGTATAAGCTGTCTCTTAAAGCTTACCAAGCTATGTTTCTTAGAATGGACGGTGCAATGACCACCACAAGGCTCCCACACACCGAAGAATTCGAGGGAACAATAATAGTTACAAACGATAATTTCCCGGCGCCCGTAATAAGTCCATTGAGAAACGAGTACAAGGAAACACTGAAGGCCATAAAAAGTCAAATAGACGCATTAGAAATTTTGGAATTCAACAACATCTCGGATTTTGTAAACAAAATTGAGGAAATTAGCGGCAAAGATCTCTACACCATCGGTGATTCCAAGTGACCTGGCTCAAAGCAGATTACGAGTTTGCAAGTCTATTCTCGTACAGAATACCTAATCTTTCCCCGTCTTTCGCCTTTTCATCGCCAATCCCCGGTCCATCGACAGTAAAGTTGGCCATAATTTCTACGGCAATAGAAAGAAATGGAAATGTGGATTACGGGAAAAAGATTTTCAATATTGTGAAAGATAGCAAAATTCTCTACGAGATGCCTGAAAAAACATCACTGTCTAGGGCCTTTATAAAAAGACTCAAACAAGAGGTAATAGCCAAAAAAATGCCCAAAAAAGAGAAGATTGCAGGAGTATGCTCAGTCTGCAAGCAGCAAAAAGACGTATGGGAAATAGATGGAACCGTAATATGCAAGGATTGTGCCTCAAATAGACTAACCTCGACGTTTGGAACAAGAGAGTATGTACACTTTTCTGAACCATTAAGAATATTTATTAAAATACCGGAAAAAGAGAAGGAAATTATAAAAATTTTGAAGCAGATAAAATACTTTGGAACATCAGACTCGTTAGTGACCTGCAAAGAAATCACAGAGAGCCCACCAGACGAGAAAATCTGCGCCAAACCTTTAGGCAAAATTGAGGAACTAGAAAGTCAAAGACTACCCATAATTCCCTTATTAGACTTCAAACCAGATATACAATTCGATGATATTAATCCCTACGAAAAAACTAGGAAAACACCGTTTGAAACAAAACCTTATGTTTTACCGCTAAAACATGAAAAAGAGGGAAGTAACTGGATAATCTATTCACG